>DASYWD010000076.1 GCA_035936415.1 Longimicrobiaceae bacterium | reverse complement strand
GTGTAGCCCGGCGCGCGACCGCCGAGCACGTCGGCGTAGTCCTGCGCGGTCGGGAACCGGTAGGTCGTCGACCGGTGGACCGGCAGCGCCAGCGGCACCTGCTCGAACGGCGGAGGCGCCGGCGGGTGCACGGCGCGGGTCGACTCGCCACGAGGGTCGCTCATGGCCTCCAGGCTAGAGGCCCGCGCTCACTCGGCCTTGGTCGTGCGGTCCATCAGCGCCCGCACCATGTCGGACGGAGCCACCCCCTCGTGCACCACCCGCACGACGTTCTCGGTGATGGGCATGTCGACGTCGTGCTTGCGCGCCAGGTCCAGGATCGACCGGCAGCTCTTCACGCCCTCGGCGGTCTGCTGCTTCTGGGCGATCAGCTCCTCCAGCGTCTGCCCGCGGCCGAGCTTCTCGCCGAACGTCCGGTTGCGCGACAGCGGCGAGCTGCAGGTGGCCACCAGGTCGCCCAGTCCGGCCAGACCCGCGAAGGTGGCCGGCTCCGCGCCCAGCGCCGTCCCCAGCGCGTCGCCCAGCGAGTGCGCCGGGTCGGTGGAGATCGCCAGCACGCGCTCCCCGGCGTCCGCCATGCCGACGGCGAGCGCCGCCGCGACGGTGGTCTTCCCCACCCCGCCCTTCCCGCCGACGAACGTCCACCCGGGACCGGCGCCGAGCCGTTCCGGAAGCACGGCCGCTACCGCTCGTCCCAGCCCAGGTCGAACTCCACGCTCGCCCCTCCCGACGAAGCGATCCCGCCGCGCTGCCGCTCCGGGTCCGGCTCGCCCTCCCCCGGCGGCTCCGTCGGCTCCCCGCCCTCCGTCCCCGACCCGGCCACGCGCACCGGCCCGCCCGTGGTCCCCATCCCGAACTCCTCCCGCCATTCGCGGACCTCGCGGAACCGCCGCATCAGCTCCGCCTCGCGCTCCAGGTACTCCGCGTCGTCGATCTCGCCCAGCTCCAGCTGCATCTGCAGGGCGAGCAGGTCCTCCTTCACCGACTGGTCGTCGGTGAGCTCCTTCCGCACGGTCTCCTCCACCTTGCCGAGCGAGAACTCGACGAGGAACTGCGGCCCGGTGACCGGCCAGAAGAGGAGGTGCTTGAGGAGGCCCATGCTACCAGGGAAGCAGAGGGAGAAGGCTCATCCCGACGCCTTCTCCAGCTTCAGCTTGATGTTCACGAAGTTGTACGGCGGCCACGGGCCGGTGTACTTGAAGGTCAGCATCGACTCGTACTTGCGCGACACCTCCTTCACCCGGTCGTCGAACGCCTTCTCGCGGTCGCGCTCCACCAGGAAGGCGGCGTTCATGATCATCCGGTCGCCGATGGGCTTGTTGGAGCGCGAGGCCACCGCGGCGGGCTTCAGCGCCTCGTGGATGTCGCGGACGAAGGCGTTCCCCGCCTCCTCCAGCGCCGATTCCACCAGGCGGCCCAGCTGCATCCGCGCGAAGTAGGTGGAGCTCTGCGCGCTCCGGCCGATCTCGTCGCGCAGGCGGCGGATCTCCTCGTTCTCCTGCTCCAGGGTGGCGATCACCTTCTCGCGGTCCCAGAGCACCTTGAGCCCGAACTCGATCTTGTCCGCCATCTTCTCCAGCACGTCGTCGAACGCCTGGTAGGTGGACTTGAGCAGCTCGACGATGTCGTTCTCGGTGCGGAAGAGCGTCCCGAAGCTCATGGGGATCACGGTATGCTCGCGCATCACCGTCTCGTTCACGAACTCGTGCGCCAGGACGTTCTCGCGGGTGGGGTCGTAGATGCGGAGGGGGGTGTCGCTCACCACGGCCGCCAGCTCGCCGAAGTGCACCGTGAACACCCGGTTGGTCCCGTCCCCGATCCCGATGTTGCCGAACTCCCGGGTCCGGGGACACTTGATGATGCAGTACACGTACTTCCCGGCATCCACCGGGGGGCTGGTCTCCTCGGTCATCGTCTCCGCCTCTGGGGAACGCCTCTGCCGCGGCGGCGGCAAAAAGGGGACCACCCCGCCGCGCGCTACAGCGCCGCGAAGAGCGCCACCGCCGCCACCGCCACCCCGATCCCCGCCTTCGCCGCGGTGGCCGCCAGCCGCCCCAGGAACGCCCCCCACCCGGTGCGCAGCGCCGGCCGCATCCCCTGCCCGCGCATCCAGAGCACCTCGAAGAGGAAGGCCCCCGCGAACGAGCCCACGAACGACCCGACGATGCTCCCCACCACCGGGACCGGCACCCCGGCGATGGCGCCCACCACCCCGCCCAGGATGGCGCCCCACCCCGCCGCCCGGCTCCCGCCGTAGCGCCGCGCGAAGTGCCCGCCCAGCCAGAACTCGATGGCCTCCGCCGCCAGCGCCATCGCCACCACCACCCCGATCGCCACCGCCCCCACCGAGGCGAAGTCGGTGGCCACCGCGAACGCCGCCAGCGCCAGCACCTGCACCCAGATCCCCGGGAGCCCGAAGGGGATCAGGAAGAGGCCGACGACCTGCAGGACCACCAGGGCGAGGTACAGCATGGATGCGAAAGTGCGGAAGTGCGTGAGTGCGAAACTCCTACTGCGCCCTCCGCGGGGAGCGTGCCGCGGTCCCCTAGAAGCCGTACCCGGTGGTCATGTCGCCCATCCCGGAGGGGGCGGCGGCGGCGGCGGGACCGCGGCCGGAGAGCACGTTCATCTTCAGCTCGAAATCGCCGGGGTTGCTCGCCGCGGCCTTGGCGACCTGGTAGTCCACCCTGCCGTCGTTCACCAGCTCCATCAGACACTGGTCGAAGGTCTGCGACCCGTAGGTGGTGCGGCCCTCCGCGATCAGGTCCGGGATCTCCGACATCTTCTCCGGGTCCAGGATGCAGTCGCGGATGGTGCCGGTGACCACCATGACCTCGCAGGCCAGCGCCCGCCCGCTCCCGTCCGCCCGGGGGAGGAGCCGCTGCGAGACCACCGCCTGGAGCTGCTCGGAGAGGCGGATCCGCACCATCTGCTGCTCGTGCGTGGGGAACACGGCCACCAGGCGGGAGATGGTGGAGGCCGCGTCGCGCGTGTGCACGGTGGAGATCACCAGGTGCCCCGTCTCCGCGGACTTGAGCGCGATGTCGATGCTCTCCGTGTCGCGCATCTCGCCGATCAGGATCACGTCCGGGTCCTGCCGGAGCGCCGCCCGCAGCCCCACGGAGAAGGAGTCGGTGTCCATCCCGATCTCCCGCTGCGTGATGGACGAGTTGACGTCCCGGTGCAGGAACTCGATCGGGTTCTCCAGCGTCACGATGTGCCGCCGCATGTGCTGGTTCATGTAGCCCAGCATGGCGGCCTGCGAGCTGCTCTTCCCCGACCCGGTCACCCCCGTCACCAGCACCAGGCCGCGCTCCATCTCCGCGATGCGCTGCAGCACGGGGGGGAGGCCGAGCTGCTCGAAGGTGGGGATCTCGAACGGGATCACCCGCATCACGATCATGAAGCTCCCCCGCTGGCGGAGGATGTTCACGCGGAAGCGGCCCACCCCCGGGAGCCCCCAGGAGCAGTCGTAGTCCTGCATCTCGTCGATGCGCCCCCGGTCCCGCTCGTTGGGGATGAGCTGCAGCGCGATCTGGCGCGTCTGCTCCGGGGAGAGCCGCTGCTTGGTGAGCGGGACCAGGTGCCCGTTGATCCGCGCCCGGAACACGTCGCCGGACTTGATGTGCAGGTCGCTGGCGCCGCGCTCCACCGCGGCCTGGATGATCTTTTCCATATGTATCCGTTTACTCGATCCCGCAACCAGGCGGATCGGCCAGGGAGAATCGCGCGAATCAGGGAGGCCGGGGAGGAGCGGCCGAGGCGTACACCGGACAGCCGATGCCGGCTAGAAGGCTGTTGAAGAAGGGGGCCTTCGGAGGCGGCACCGAGTCGACGGCAGGATTGGCCGTGGAGAGGGCACGCAGCGGCGGCTCCGCGGGAGGCGTAACAGAGGAGGCAAGGCTGGTACGGAGCACAGGCGGGATG
>DASYWD010000075.1 GCA_035936415.1 Longimicrobiaceae bacterium | reverse complement strand
CCTCCGCCGTCGCCTCCGCCGTCGTGCCCGGCGACCGCGCCACGCAGCTCCGCCGCCTCCGTCCGGGCCCAGGCCGCCGTGTCGCGGAGCGACGCCACCGTCTCCTGCGGCCGCACCCGCGTCCCCTGCAGCCGCCGCAGGGCGCGCAGCGCCATCCCCGCCCCCACGGTCACGAAGAGCAGCCCCACGAGGAGCGCGGCCAGCCAGTAGTTGTCCAGGAGGTCCCCGAGCCCCGCCACCAGGAAGGCCACCAGCACCAGCCCGCCCACCACCGACACCATCCCCCACACGGCCAGGCCCCCCGCATCGCGTGCGACCGCCCGCACGTTGCGCTGCATCTCCACCCGGGCGAGCGCCACCTCCTGCCGGATCAGGGTGGAGGCGTCGGCGCTCAGATCCCGGAAAAGCTCCCCGAGCGAGCGGGTGTCCCCGGAACCCGGGTCGGTGTCGTCCATCTCGAAGCGGCGCATGAAATCCGGGGTGCGGGGGGTGGGCTTCCGGGTGTTTTTGCGGCCGCGAAAAGCGCAAAAAGCTTGCCCGCACCGGCACGTTCCGCGTACCTTGCGCCGACGGCTCGGCTTCGGCGGACATGACGGGGGGAACGATGCGTCGGGAGTCTCACCAGGCGGCGGGAGTGGTGGTGTACCGGGAGGTCGCCGACGGGCGCAGCTACCTCCTCCTCCGCTCGCGGCAGACCCGGACTCCCATGTGGGAGTTTCCCAAGGGTGGCGTGGAGGAGGGCGAGACGGAGCGCGAAGCGGGCGAGCGGGAGCTCCGCGAGGAAACGGGGCTGGAGCCCCCGGAGGTGGAGATCTTCGAGGGGTTCCGCGAGGAGGAGCGCTACTTCTTCACCCTGGGGCAGGCGAGCGCCCGCACGCTGGTGATGAAGCGGGTGGCGTACTTCCTCGCCCGCGCCCGGACCGACCGGGTCCGCCTCTCCCGCGAGGCCAGCGACTTCCGCTGGCTCCCGTACCCGGAAGCCCGGCGGCTGGTGCGCTTCCGCGCCAAGCAGGAGGTGCTGGACCGGGCGGAGCGGTGGCTGGCGGACGGAGGCGCCTGAACGCGCGGCCCGGGAGCGCGGAGCACGACGAAAGAGCCCCTCGGCGGGTCGCCGGAGGGGCTTCGTCCCCGGTGCTTCCGGAAAATGCTAGCCGGCGCGGCGCAGACGGGAGGAGGCGGGGGCGGCCGAGCCGGGCGCGAAGACGGCGCGCAGGTCCCACGGCCCCGGGAAGGGGGCGGGGGTGGCGGACTCCAGCACCATCATCCTCTTCCCGTCGCGGGCGATGCGCCCCACCACGAACGGAACCGGCTCGACTCCCTGCATGGCTCGCCTCCTGCTGTAGAGCCCCCCTGCACGGCGTGCGCCGGGGGGAAAGGGGCCGCGGGACGCCGCAGAACGCGCGCCGTCCTGCGGAATGCCCGGGTCAGTACTTCCGGATCACGCCGACGACGATCCCCTGGACCAGGACCTCTTCCGGCTGGAAGTACATCGGCTGCATGGTGGGGTTGGCGGGCTGCAGGCGGATGCGCCCGTCGCGCTCGCGGTAGAACTTCTTCACCGTCGCGGACTCCCCGCCGACCAGCGCGACCACCATCTCGCCGTTGTCCGCGGTCTGGCGGGAGTTGACGATGATGTAGTCGCCGTCGCGGATCTGCTCGTCCACCATCGAGTTCCCCTTGACCCGCAGCACGTAGTTGTTCCCCTTGGGGACCATGTCGTGCGGAACGGAGACGGTGGCGTCGTCGTCGCGGAGCGCCTCGATGGGCAGACCCGCGGCCACGGAGCCGTACAGGGGGAGCTCGACGGCCAGCACGCCCATCTCGGCGCGCACGACCTCCAGGGAGCGGCTCTTGTTGTAGTTCTTCCGCAAGAAGCCCTTTTGCTCCAGATTAGACAGGTGCTCGTGCACGGTCGCGAGGGAAGAGTAGCCGAAGTGCTCCGCGATCTCCTCGAAGCTGGGAGAGTACCCGTGCACCTCGATGAAGCTTTCGACGTAGTCGAGGATCTGCCGCTGACGCTTGGTGAGTGCCATTCGAGGTTCTCCGGGGAAATTGGACCGATTGCGATCCGAAGAATCACCGAATAGAATTATACCCGAACGTAACCCGAAGCGCAAGACGGACGTCCGGACGGGGTTTCCGCGGCTCCGGCGCCGCGCTCCGGGATCCGCCTTTCCGCCTTCCGGTGAGCGGGCGCCGCGTCGCCCGTCTGGAGCTTCTTGAGCATCCTGCAGCGAATCGTGGAGGTCAAGCGGGGCGAGGTCGCCGACGTGGCGCCCCGCCTGGAGGAGCTGCGCGCCCGCGCCCGGGACGCGGCGCCCCCCCGCGGCTTCGCCGCGGCGCTCCGCCGGCC
>DASYWD010000074.1 GCA_035936415.1 Longimicrobiaceae bacterium | reverse complement strand
GCCGCCCTCCCCGGCGGACGAGCACGCCGCGAGCGCGGCGGCCAGGAGGAGCATGGCGGCCCCGCGGGCGCGGGCGGTTCTTCCGGGGATCCTGCGAAACTGCGGCTGCGGCATCACGGGCGCTTCCCTGCTCGGGGCGATGAAGACTCCTTCCCTCCGGTCCTGCCGGACCCAGATGAAAGGTTCTTGCCACGCGTCCCGGCACCCGCCGGGGTCAGCCCCTGGAGCGCCGCTCGAAGCCCGCTCCGGGGCTGCCGGCGGCCCGGCTCAGCCGGCGGGGGTGGTGCGGGCCCCCGCGTTCTCCAGCAGGGCGCGGTACCACCTCTCGGATTCCCGCAGCCGGTCCTCGTGCCCCGCCGTGCCCCAGATCACCGACAGGGTGGAGACCGTTTCCGGGCGGGTCTTGGTGCGCTGCGCGTCGCGGACGGCGTTGGCGCACGGGCCGTCCGCGTCGAAAAGGCAGAGGAGCCCGCCCAGGTCGATCTCCTGTCCGGCCGGGTTGAAGACGTACGATGCGCCCTCCGGGGCGACGGCGACCCGGAACGGCGGACGGGCGAGCGCCAGGTCCACGACGCTGATGGGGAGGCCGGCGTGGAGCGAGACGGCGTTGCAGGCGTCCACGGCCAGGTTGATGGTGCCCAGCGCGCCCTCGCCCGCGGCCCGGACCAGGTACTCCGAGGCGGGCTTGCCTCGGCCGGTGGGCTTGTAGCCGCCCAGGCGCAGGAGGTCGCGGATGGCGGCGCGGACCTCCTCGTCGCGCTGCAGCGGCGCGGGGGCGTCGGGGCGGAGCAGGGCGCGGATCTCCTCCGGGGTGGGGAGGTCGCCCAGCGGGGCGGGGAAGCGGGTGGTGAAAGCCGCGATGTGGAGGAGCGGGTGCTCCTCCACCTGGATGCGGACGGGCGGGTGGGTGGTCATGGCGCCGGGAGGTTGCTCGGCTGGTGTTTCCGACGCCTGCAATGTGGCGGGGCGGCGCGCGTGCATCAAGTCCGTCAAGGGTGGAGAGCGAGGCCGCGCCCGGAGTGGACCGGAACGTGCGTAAACGCCGCGCCCGCAAGCAGAACCGTCATCCACCGCAGGGACAGCCCATGGACCAGCAGACGCAGCAGAACAAGACCCGGGGGGTCGCGGACATCGTCTTCCTGATCGACGTCTCAGGGAGCATGGCACCCGTCATCGACGCGCTGAAGCAGAACATCGGCACCTTCGTCGACTCGCTGAGCAAGGGGGAAGGGAACAACGTCTCCCCGGTCCGCGACTGGCGCGCGAAGGCGGTGGGGTACCGCGACTTCGAGGTGGATCCCGAGCCCTTCGTGGACCACCCGTTCGTCAACGACGTGGAGGCGCTGCGCGCGCAGCTCGCCAGCCTCCGCGCCGAGGGCGGCGGCGACGAGCCCGAGTCGCTCCTCGATGCGCTCTACCGGATCGCCAACATGGGACAGACGGAGAAGGGCGCCCAGAGCCACGATCCCAACCAGTGGCGCTACCGCAGCGACGCGGCGCGGGTGGTGGTGGTCTTCACCGACGCCTCCTACAAGCCGACGCTCTCCATCCCCGAGGCGAAGGGGGGCGGGCTCACGGACGTCATCAACGCCATCATCAACAACCGTGTCATCCTCAGCCTCTTCGCCCCCGACATGCCGGGCTACGACGAGCTGAGCATGGTGGACAAGTCCGAGTGGGAGGTGATCTCCTACCCCGGCCTCAGCCCACAGCAGGCGCTGGAACGCTACACGTCGGACCCGGAGAACTTCAGGAACACCCTGCGCCAGCTCGCGGCGAGTGTCTCCAAGTCGGCCGAGACCGTCGCGCTCTGAGGCGCCCATGGCCAAGAAGCTCAAGGTCGGGGACGTCGTCAACGGATACCGCGTCACCCGCGTGTTCGGGCCGGGCGCGATGGCGATCTCCTACGCGGCGGAGAGCCCCTCGGGGCAGCCGGTCTTCTTCAAGCAGTACAAGTCGCCCTCGGTGACGCTCGACTGGTACCGCCCCTACGTGCGCTACCAGAAGGAGCTGCACCGGCGCATCGAGGAAAGCCCCGCGCGCAACTACTGCGTGCGCACTCTGGACGCGTTCGAGGCAGTCTGGGGGGGGCGCACCTACTTCCAGGTGTTCGAGCTGGTGGAGAACGGGGACGACCTGGGCGGGATCCTGGAGGAGGAGCACCGCGCGGCGGGGGGGCGGGGGCACGCCATCTCCCTCGCCGACCCGCGCCTCTGGGAGCGGCACGTCATCTGGGCGAAGGTGCTGATGTCGGGCGTCCATGCGCTGCACCAGGCGCGCGTCGCGCACACCGACCTCAAGCCCGACAACGCCTTCCTGGTCCAGGACCCGTCCATCAGCGCCGGCTACCAGCTCAAGCTCATCGACCTGGACTTCTCGGTGCTGACCGACGAGACGGCGCCCTGGCATGGCAAGCAGGGCTACGTGGGGACCGACAACTACCGCTCCCCGGAGCACCTGAGCGCGGGCGCCACCCCCGGCGCCGCCTCGGACGTCTTCACCTGCGGCCTCATCCTCTACGAGCTGCTCACCGGGCGGCACCCCTACTGGTCGGAGGACCAGGAGGACTACGCGAAGCAGGCGCTCGCGCACTCGGCGCCGCGTCCGGAGCTGGGCGGCACCATCCCCGCTCCGGCGAGCAACGACGCGGTGGTGGAGATCCTGTACCGCTGCCTGGCCCCGCGCCCGGAGGACCGGCCCACCGCCCTGGAGGTGCGCGACGTCCTCACCGGACGCGCGGGGGCCGCTGCGGAACCGACGCCCGCTCCCCCCGCGGAGCCCGCGCCCGCGCCGGACGCGGCTCCCACCCCGGCGGCCGAGCGGACCTCGGCCCCCTCTGCCACCGGGGGCGCCGCGCCGCTGCGCTCGGAGCGCATCCAGCTCACGGGCGAGGGGGGACGCTCCATGTCGCTCGGGGTGCGAACCCCGCTCGGCAAGCACGCGGTCCGCCAGTTCGGAGAGGACTTCGTGCACTGGGACACGGAGCAGTGCGCCCTCGAGCGCCGTCCCGACGGCGTCTGGCAGGTGGTCCCGGTTCCCGGCGCCACCAACGAGACGCTGCTCAACGGCGCGGCGGTCACCGCGCCGCAGCCCCTCCAGGAGGGCGACGTGCTCGCGGTGGGGCGCGAAGCGAAGGGCATCGTGAAGCTGCCGCTCACCGTCCGCCCGGCGTGAGGCGGCGATGGCGTGGAAATGCCCCGCGTGCGGCTTCGGCAACGAGGCGGACGACGCGCGCCGCTGCGACTCGTGCGGCCACACGCGTGCCGGGAGGGTCGTCCTGGTCTCGGAGCACACCTCGCAGCGGCTGACCGTCGCGGTGGACACCCCGGTGGGGAAGCGGCTGCTGCGCGGCATCGCCGGGGACGACTCCGTGTACGCCTCGGAGCCGCAGTTCCTCCTGTCGCGCGACCTGGTGGAGGGCGGCTGGAGGATCGCTCCCGCCCCCGGCGCCGTGAACCCCACCTTCCTCAACGGAGCGGAGCTGACGGAGCCCTCGGCGGCGCTGGAGCACGGGGCGACCCTCTCCATCGGCCCCGAGCGGCTGCGGCTCCGCGTAGAGAACGAACTGTGAGAGAGACCGAAGCAGACCGGGCACCGGAGGCGGAGCCCGCGGCGGGTGGGGAGACGCCCCCCGCCGAGGGCGAGGAAGTGGGTGAGCGCCCCGCGGGGGAGGCGGCACCGGTCGAGGAGCCCGCGTCCTCCGGGGCGGCGACGGGGGAGCCCGCCGCGGCCGAGCCGCCCCCGGTGGAGCCGTCCGGACCGCGGGTCGTGGAGGTGCGCGCCCTGGACTGGGCGGCGGTCCGCCGCGCCGTCGCCACCCCGTTCGACGACGCCCGCGCGGAGGCGATCATCGGCCGCATGGAGGACCGCCTCGCCGGGGGCGGACCGCTGGGCCTCGCCTTCGAGGAGCACGCCGAGGGTCCCGACGACCGGGCCATCCAGGTGAAGGAGGATCCGGGGGAGGAGGTCTGGTTCGTGGGCGACCTCCACGGCGACCTGCTCGCGCTGGAGGCGGTGCTGCAGGTGATCGGCCGCGCGGAAGGCGGGGAGCGGGCGCGCGTCGTCTTCCTGGGCGACCTCTTCGACGACGGGCCGCACGCGCCGGAGGTGGTGCTGCGCGTCTTCGAGCTGCTCCTGGAGCGCCCCCACTGGCGGGTGACGGTCGTGGCCGGCAACCACGACGAGGCGCTGCGCTACGAGGACGGGCGCTTCACGTCGTCGGTGCTCCCCTCGGACTTCACGGACTGGCTGAACGCCCATCCCGACCACCCCTGGGCCGTGCGCCTGGGCCGGCTGATCGTCGCCTTCTTCGCGCGGGCGCCGCGGGCGATCTTCTTCCCCGACGGGCTGCTGGCGGCGCACGGCGGGGTGCCGCACGTCGACCTGCACGCGGAGCTGGAGGAGGGCGGGGACTGGAACGATCCCCGGGTGCTGCAGGACTTCGTCTGGCTGCGGGCGCACCCGCGCGCGCGACGGCGCATCCCCAACCGCACCACCCGCGGCAGCGAGTTCGGCCGGGAGGACTTCGAGGCCTTCTGCGCGCTCGCCACCCGCCTGGGCCGCCCCGTCGAGCGGATGGTTCGCGGGCACGACCACGTGGAGGAGCGCTTCGCCGTCTTCCCCACGTACGCGGCGAACCCGGTGCTGACCATCAACGCCATGTCGCACCGGCTGCCGCGCGAGGTCTTCGGGCCCTACGAGCGTGTGCCGGTGGTGGCGCGCTGGGTGCGCGGCGAGCTCCCGGAGGTGCACCGCATCTTCATCCCGCCGGAGCTGATCCGGGAGGTCTACCCCGAGGCGGCCGGTGCGGGCGGCGACACCGGGGGCGAAGGCGAGGGCGGGTGAACACCGTCGTCGAGCGCTGCACCAACTGCGGGGTGGAGCACGAGCCCTCGCACGTGGGGCCGTGCGAGGTCTGCGGGAGCGAGCTGCGCTACTGGTGCCAGCGGCACAGCCGGGAGATCGGCTGGCTGGACGGCCCCGACTGCCCGGTCTGCGCGCGTGAGACGGAGG
>DASYWD010000073.1 GCA_035936415.1 Longimicrobiaceae bacterium | reverse complement strand
CCCCTGCGCTTCGAAGCGCAGGGGGGGCTCTCTTTGGACTCCGCAGAATGAGGGGGCCCTGGTGAGCGGGTCCAGCGGGTCGGGACGGCGGCACGCCGCAGCAGCTCGGGCGGAATCGCGTCCGGCGCCTCGAAGGCGTCGGCGCGGATCTCCCGTGCGATTACGGCGATGCTACGGGCGGGCGGTGCGGAACTGGATGTTGTCCCAGAATCGATAGCTGTTGAAGAGGCTCTGGCTGCTCGAGGTATTGCCCTGCTGCTGGTCGCCGACCTCGACCTCGTAGAGGTAGTAGTAAGCCCGCGGGTTGGTGGGATGTGGGGCGACCATCATGAAGTTGGTCCGCTCGTACACGAGCCTCCCGTCCAACCAGACCCGCAGCCGGGCGTTCGCCTGCCCCACGTCGTTGAGGCGCCACTCGCTCTCGACGGTGTGCCAGGTGTTCCAGCGAACCGGTGCGACCCCGTAATCGAACTTCCGGTACTCCGGGTATCCCGCGCTGCCGCGGGTGCCGGATACCACCAGCAGGTCCATGCCGCTGCCATCCTTGCGACCCCACAGGATCAGGCTCCAATCATGGCGGAGCCCGCCGTTGGTCCAATCCCCGAACTTCGGGTAGAAAAGCTTCCGCTGGTCGTACTGCGGGAGGTATCCCGACATCGAGCCCTTCTCGATGTAGACGTCACCCTTGAAATACCCGGTGTCACCGAAGCTCTGCCCGTCCGGGCCGGTGAGCCCCCGGGTGTGGTCGGAGGGCTTGAAGGCCCTGTTCTTGTCCAGCTCCGGATCGCTGGCCGCGTCCCGGTGGTAGTGGAGGCGCGCGACCTTGCCTCGACCGGATCCGGTCGGGTCGTTCACGATGGAGTAGTCCGCCGGGTTCCCGCGGCGCGGCCTGGGGAAGGGCCCCCAGGTGCCGTCGTTGAAGTCGTGCCCGGAGATCAGCGTGCCCCCCGCGACCTGTGGAGGAGCGGGGGCGTCCTCTTCCTCCACGGTGACGCGTGCGGTTCCGTCCGCTCTCCCGGCCGTCGCGGAGATCAGGGCGCTGCCACTGTCGATCGCGGTCACCACCCCTGACGTCGTAACCGTCGCCACGGCGGGGTTCGAGCTGGACCAGCGGACCGTTTTCGCGGCCGCATCCACCACGCGGAGCTGCAGGCTCTCCCCGGGTTCCAGGACTGCCGACGTGACGCTGAGCTCGAGATCGTCCTCCGCGCCTGGAGCGGTAGACGCGTCTCCGCAGGCCATCGACGCGGTCATTGCCGCAAACAGACATGTCCACATCATCGCAGCCCTCCTCAAAGCCATGAACCTACCTCTACGCCGTCGTGCACGGGAACGTTCCCGGACCGGGAGTCGGTCCGGGGAGCGAAGATCACCGGCGCACGCGTGGGCGCACCGGGGAAACCGCGCTCCCGGCCGGCCTGCGACGCGTCGGCAGACGGCAACAGGCCGCCAGCCACGAGTCCCGGCCGGGAATCGCATTGCTGGCGGCCCGGCGAACGTAGCAGGAGGATCCTGCCGTAGCCCCGTGGCTCTGCGTCGCCGCCTTTCGGCGGGTTTGCTCTGAGCAGCGTATCTGGATTGGTTGCGGCGCGCTGCGACCCGGTTGCGGGATCGAGCCGCGTCCGCAGGGAGGTCCCCTCGTGGGGCCCCTGGTTGGACCGATGCAGCGGGCCCAGGAGCGACCAGGCGCCCCACCCGCTGCCGAACGGCGCAAGTATAATCCGCGGGAGGGGGAGCCGCAACACCACGGTAGGGCGGTAGTGGGTCAGCTTAACTGTAACGGCTTTCGGGGTTGTGACTTATCGGCGGGCGAGCTGACGGAGCCACACTTCGGAAACGCTTTGCCGACGAACGGCGCCGACGCTTCCCCGCCCTCGGCGGAGGTACGGGGCCACTCTCGCTGGATCCGATTATCCGTGCGCCTCGTCCTGCTTGCGCCGCCTGCGTCTCGCCGCCCCGATCAGCCCCGCGAGCCCGGTACCCAGGAGCGCCATGCTGGCGGGCTCCGGGGTGACCGTGGTGTCGAGCGTCGCGCGGAACCCCTGCACGTCCCCAGGCTGCCCTCCCGGGTTCCATGCTGGCGTCTGCCAGACGGTCTGGTTCGGAGCGAGTCTCGGGTCGTGACTCGCAAGCGTCATCCAGTGCGTGCTCGGCGACGCGGATTGCTGCGAGCCGTAGGGCATGAAGATGGAATAGTCACGAAGCACGGAGCCGGTATAGGTGGGTGTCGGCGCCGTGTCCTCGGGGAGCAGGAATGCGAGGTACACGCCGGGGTCCAGCCACACGTTCGTGGCGAGGGACGGCGTGGGGAATACGTTGGCGACGGGCGCGCTCTCCCACAGCACATCCACCGCGCGCCCTGTGGCCTCGTCCAGCCGAGCAACGAACCCGCGGAAGAGGCAATTCCCAGGGACCGCGGCCCGAGACTCAAGGGGGCTGACGGCGTAGCACTGATCGTGATGGATAGAGAAAGAAAGCAACGTGCTTCCCGTCTCCACCGTGAACGACTGCCCGACCCCGGTCCGGTACGCGAGCCACCCGTTCACGAACCCGCTGCCGAACGGGATGGGAACGCCGCTCTCGAAGTTGCGGAAATTATCGCGCAAGATGTCGTCCCCCGAGGTGATCGTGTACGGCTGCGCGGTTCCCAGAGTAGGCGCGGCGCAGAGCAGGAAGACGGCGGGCAGCAAGCGGCGTCTCATGGCGACTCCAGCGGCAGAGGTGCGCGAGTGCGACGGCCTTTCACGCTGCAGCAGCGGCCGTGCCAAGTCTGCGGCGAAACCCAAGGGAAAGCGCGGAAAGGGGATGCGCCGCCGCCGTCTCTCTCGGCTCTGCGGAAGATCGCCCCTTTCCTGTCCCACTGTGGCGCGCGTGCAACCCTCCTGCCCACCTCAACCACTCCGGCAGGGGGTAGTGGGTCAGGCTGATTGTAACGGCTATCGAACCACCAGTCGGGCGCGCGCGGCCGAGTCTTCGAGCTCCAGCACGTTCAGGACGACCCCATATCCGACGACGCACTTCCCTTCTCGGATCAGGAACGGCATGCAGGGGCGGATTCGCCCGGCGTGCATCTCCGGGCTGAGGAAGGACAGGTAGGCGCGCACCGTTTCCCCGGGGGCGACCTGATCCCGGCCGATGGAGGTGTGCACGGCATCCCAATCGTAGCCGTCATAGTGAAACTGAGACCGGTAGCCCGACATTATGGGCCTGGATCGCCCCCCATTCTCGGCCGAAAGGAACGTAACCTCAACCTCTACATCGTGCGGGTAGCGGGGCATCGTATCGGCGTCGGCGTTCAGGCGCCCTCCAGCAGGTTCAGCAGATCGTATACGGTCCACAGGCGCTTCGCCGACGACCGGCGCTGACGCTTCTCGGCCCCGCCCTCGGCTGAGGTACGGGGCCGCGCTCGCTGGATCCGATTATCCGTGCGCCTCGTCCTGCTTGCGCCGCCTGCGTCTTGCCGCCCCGATCAGCCCCGCGAGCCCGGTACCCAGGAGCGCCATGCTGGCCGGCTCAGGTGTCACCGTGCTGTCGAGGGTCGCTGTGAAGGTCTGCATGTCTCCGTGATGGATCGCCCAGATGGTTTCGGCGACACCAAGGCTCGGGTCGCGCGTTGCGAGCGTCACCCAGTCGCTCCCGGGGGAGGCAGGGGCCTGTCCGCCGAACGGCACGAAGAACGAGTAGTCCCTGAAAATCGTTCCGGTGTAGCCGGGCGTTGGCGCTGTCGGTTCCTGGAGGATGAAGGCCACGTACACCCCCGGATCCAGCCATACCTCGGACAGCATGGGGAAGGGGGCATCCCGAGTGTACGATACCGGCCGGCTCTGCCACAGAATGCTGTTGAGCCTACCGCCATCGAATCCTGCAACGTATGCGCGGAACAGACACGGACCCGATAGAAGTTGGTCGCTCCACGTGCGGCATTCCTCCGTGCGGAGCTGCCACGAGAGGAGCGTGCTTCCCACGTGCACCGTGAACGTCTGCCCGTAGCCGCCCCTGGAGGTGAGCACGCCGTCCTCGAACATGCTGGTCGAGGACGCCCGCGCTCCGGTCTCAAAGTTGAAGAAGTTCTCCGCCGTGAGTCCGGTCGTTGAGCTGATCGTATACGGCTGCGCAGCGGCCACCGTGGGCGCGGCAAAGAGGGCGGCAACGGCGAAGATCCAACGGCGTCTCATAGGGGCTCCTCCGGGCAGGGATCTCGAAGCGCAGACCGTCCTACGCGGCAGCACTCGCCGTACCAGACCCAAGCCCCGTCAGCAAACCAAAGCACCCCAACGGGATGGAATCTCTATCCCCTCCAACTCCCCGCTGACAATTGCACCTTTCCTGTCCCACTGTGGCGCGCGTGCAGCGATCCGCCCCCGTCAACCACTCCGGCAGGGGGGCACTGCCATCGAACCAACCGGATCCGGCTCAGGCGAGAGTCGCCTGGAGCAGGGCGACGATCTCATCTCGCTCGCCCTCCGTGACGCGCGAGTGCGTGGGGAGGGTGACCAGGTCGCGGGCCAGCGACTCCGCCCCGGGCCAGCGCGTCTCCGGGCCGGCGAGGAGCGCCCCGAGCTGCGGCAGCTCCGACAGCGGGGTGGGATAGCTCCCCGCCACGCCCAGCCGGCGCGCCCGCTCCGGGAGGGCGCCCCTCCCCCCGCGGACCCGCACGGGGAAGCGGAGCCACCCGGGGACCCCGTCCGGCGGCACGACCACGGCACGCAC
>DASYWD010000072.1 GCA_035936415.1 Longimicrobiaceae bacterium | reverse complement strand
GCGCAGGGCCGCCTCCAACCCGCGCAACGCTGGCGAGGGGCGCGCGGGGATGGTCTGGCGCGCGCTGGACCTCCTGGAGGACGCGGTCCCCAGCGCCGCCGAGGTCCGGGTGGGGCGGGGCAACGCCTACGGTGACGACGTCCTGCTCGCCCTGCGCCGAGCGGCCCGCGAGATGAAGAAGGAGCGGTAGCCTTCGCGCTCCGCCTCTCCCCGCCCCACCCTTATCATGCGCACCGCGCTCCTCGTGGCCGTCCTGGCGTTCGCCGCGCTGCTGGCGTCCTCCGACGCCGCCGTCTCCCAGGGGACGGCGCCCGGCGGGCCGCTCGGCGGCGCGCGGCAGCTGCTGCTGGTGACCACGGCGGGGTGGGACTCGGTCGGCGGCACCCTGCGGCGCTTCGAGCGGAGCGCGCCGGGCGAGGAGTGGCGCCTGGTGGGGGAGCCGGTCCCCGTGGTGGTGGGGCGGAGCGGGACGGCGTGGGGGACGGGATTGCACGAGGCGCAGCCCCCCGCGTCCGGGCCGACCAAGCGCGAGGGGGACGGGAGGGCTCCCGCGGGGGCGTTCCGGATCGGCTCGGCGTTCGGGTACCCGTCCGCTTCGCAGGTCCCCTGGATCCGCCTCCCCTACATCCACTCCACCGAGTCGCACCGCTGCGTGGACGACGTGGAGTCCGCGTACTACAACCGGGTGGTGGACAGCGCCGCGGTGCGGAAGGACTGGACGGGGACAGTGGAGCGGATGCGCCTGTCCGACGACCAGTACAGCCTGGGCGCCATCGTGGAGCACAACTGGGGCGAGCAGACCCGGCCCGGCGCCGGCTCGTGCATCTTCCTCCACGTCTGGAAGGGCCCCGGCCATCCCACCGCCGGGTGCACCGCCATGGCTGCGCCCCACATGCGAGAGGTGCTGCGCTGGCTCGCTCCCGACGGCGAGCCCGTGCTGGTGCAGCTCCCCCGCGCGGAGTACGAGCGGCTGCGGGAGCGCTGGGCCCTCCCCTGACGTCGAATCTTCCGAAGAGGGAAACGCCGAGGGGGCGCGGATCCGTTCCGCGCCCCTTCGCTGCCTGCCGTCGCGGCTCCGCGGCTACTTCCTGAAGACGAAGTTGGCCGGGGCGCCCTCGCCGCCGACGCGCTGCGTGACCGCCAGCGCCCCGTCGCTCGCCAGCCTTCGCACTTCCGCACTCTCGCACTTTACCGTCCCGGCAGCGGGAACACCGCCCGGCTCTCGTGCCCCTCCCGGTCCACCGCCGCCACCCCGAAGAAGTAGTTGTCGATGGTGATCCCGTCGATCGTCGCCTGGGTGGCGTTCCCCACCCAGCGCGAGTGCGTCCACGTGGGGGCCTCCGGTTCGCGCCAGTACACCCGGTAGCCCGCCAGGTCGGGGGCGGGCACCGCCTTCCAGCGCAGCGTGGCGGAGGGCTGCACCGCGCCCGTGATGGTGGCGCTGTCGGGGCTAGGGGGCGCCCAGGCGAGGGAAGCGAGCGCCGCCACGTTCAGGCCCGTCATCTTCGCCAGGTACGGATAGTCCACGCCCTCCGGGAGGTCGCCGTAGCGGATCCCGTTCTCCGTGCGCACGTTCTGGTGCTGGCGCGTGTAGTCCTCGTTGGTCTCGGTGATGCGCACCGCCGGGAAGCCCAGCTCGAAGAACGGCGTCTGGTCGCCGCCGCGGCCGAAGCGGTCCAGGCGGTAGATCATCCGGACGTCCAGGTTAGGGACGTACCGTTCCGCCGTCCGCTCCACGTAGCGCATGAGCTGACGCGAGGGCGTGTCCAGCTCCCCCCCGGAGTACAGGTAGCGGCGCAGCTCCGCCTCGGGCGCGCTGGCGGGGATCCCGGGGCCGAAGACCCGGGCGGTGGAGTTCTCCACCACCCCGTTCACCCCGCGGGTGTTGCCGATGATGTCGTTGTTCAGCACCCCCTCGATCCGCCAGCCGCGCTCCTTCGCGTGCTGCGCCAGGATCCTCCCGCCGAAGAGCCCCTGCTCCTCTCCCGCCAGCGCCGCGTACACGATCGATCCGTCGAAGCGGTAGCGTGACAGCACCCGGGCCGCCTCCAGGAGCGCCACCGTCCCCGAGCCGTCGTCGTTGGCGCCCGGGGCGAAGCTGGTGGAGTCCATCACGTCTGTGACGCGCGAGTCGTAGTGCGCGCTCATCAGCGTGTAGCGCTCCGGGTCCGCGGTCCCGCGCTGCACGGCCACCACGTTCACGATCCGGACGTCGTGCCCGATCCGCGGGTGTGAGCCGCCCTTCACCACGTCCGACACGTACATCACCTCCAGGCACCCCCCGCACGCCTGGGAGATCCGCTGGAACTCCGCGAAGAGCCAGCGCCGCGCCGCGCCGATCCCCCGCGTGCGGGAAAGCGTGTCCGACAGGGTGTGCCGCGTGTGGAACCCCACCAGGGAGTGGATGTCGCGCTCCAGCCGGGCCGGGGACACCGCCGCGACCATCTCGAAGATGCGCGGGTCGTCCCCCGCGGGGGCGACGCTGGCGGGGAGCGGCGCGGGCG
>DASYWD010000071.1 GCA_035936415.1 Longimicrobiaceae bacterium | reverse complement strand
GGTCGGGGCGGGCGAAGCCGCGGGGAGGCGCGGCCCGGGTGGGGCGCGTCTCGCGCTCGCCGCCCTCGACGAGGGCCTTGGGGGCGGAGCCGAGGGCGGCGAAAAGGGTGAGCGGGCCGGACGGCCCGGCCGGCGCAAGCTTCGCTTCGCGGGCCGGGGGCGCGGGGGTGCTGCTGCGGAGGGTCTGCGACTCCAGGCTCCAGCCGGTGTCGGCCCGCGCGCCCGTGGGGAGCGCGAGCGACAGGAGCAGCAGGGCGAGGAGGAGCCCGAAGCGCCGCATGGAGTCCGTGGGAGGCACGGAAGAGGTTCGGACGAACGCCCGTTTGCGCCTGGGCGCACCGGGCGGGGTGCAGCACGTCTCCGCAAGGTGCGTGCTCCTCTCCGGACGGATCGCCATAACCCTTGCGCGGAGGCCGAGCGCGCTGTAGTGTTGTACTCGGGTAACACACCGCTACGCCGGAGCCTCGATGCTGGTGAACCTCGATCCTCGCGACGCACGGCCCCTGTACCTCCAGATCATGGACGAGGTGCGGCGGGCGCTCGTGGTCGGCACGCTGCGGGCGGAGGACCCGCTGCCCTCGGTCCGGGATCTCGCCTCCGAGCTGGTGGTGAACCCGCGGACGGTGTCGCAGGCCTACCGGGAGCTGGAGCGCGAGGGCGTCGTCTACGTGAGGCGGGGGCAGGGGACGTTCGTGGCGCCCGGTGTCCACCGCGACGGCGCTGAGCGCCGCGCCCTTGCCCGGGGGGTCGCCAGGCGGGCGCTGCTCGAGGCGCGGCGCAGCGGTCTGGGGGTGGAGGAGCTGGTGACGAGCATCCGGGAGGTGGCGGCCGAGGAGGAGGGCTCGCCCTCCTCTCCGGCGTCCGCGACGAACCAGGGAGACGAGGAATGAGCCGCCCGACCCACTCTGATCCCGGGGCCGACGCACACGCGGTGGCGACCGACGGGCTGTCCAAGCGATACGGTCGCGAAACGGCGCTCGACCGGGTCGACCTCCGGGTTCCCGAAGGAGCGGTGTACGTCCTGGTGGGCGCCAACGGCGCGGGGAAGAGCACCACGCTCAAGGTGCTGATGAACCTGGAGCGGCCGGACGCCGGCACCGCGCGGGTTTTCGGGCTGGACACCGGCGGGCGCGGGCCGGAGGTGCGGGCGCAGGTGGGGTACGTCCCGGAGCACCACGCCCACGGCTACGGCTGGATGACGTGTGCCCGCATGATCCAGCAGGTGGCGGCCTACTACCCGGCGTGGGACGGCGCGTATGCCGACCGTCTGAGCCGCGCCTTCGGCCTCCGGCTCGACCGGAAGGTGGGCGCCCTTTCCAAGGGTGAGACCCGGCGGCTGCAGCTGTTGCTGGCGCTGGCGCATCGCCCTCCCCTCCTGCTCCTGGACGAGCCCACCGACGGCCTCGATCCGGTGGTGCGCAGGCGGACGCTGGCCCTCCTGGCCGAGCACCTGGCCGACACTCCGACCACCGTCCTGGTGTCGACGCACCAGATCTACGAGGTGGAGAGCCTGGCGGACCACGTGGGGGTGCTCCGGGACGGGCGGCTGGTCGCGCAGATGGCGCGGGACGAGCTCCACCGCAGGGTTCGGCGCTACCGGGTCGAGGTGCCGGAGGGATGGAAGGCGCCGCCCGAGCTTCACGTGGCGGACCTGCGGCGCTCCCGCGCCGGCCGCGAGGTCCAGTGCACGCTGGTGGGCGAGGAGCGGGAGGTGGCCGAGCGCCTCGCCCTCGCCGGAGCGCAGGTGCGCGAGGTGACGCCGCTGGGGCTGGAGGACGCGGCCCTCGCCTTTCTTTCCGAGGAGGTGCCGGCATGACGGAGACGGTTCTTCATGCGATGCCGCGTCCACGCGACGTGCTGCGGGAGCAGGTCCGCGCGGTCTGGGCCGCCCTCCGGCTGCCCGCCGTCGCGGTGGCGGCGGTCGCGGCGCTGGGGACGCTCTTCGTCATGCTCGACATCCTCAGCACCGGCGTCGCGATCGACTTCCGCCCCGAGTACCAGATGCTCCCCAGCGCGCTGGGCCTCCTGTTTCCCATCGGTGTGTGGAGGGGGGTGAAGCGCTTCGGGGCCGACTTCCTCTGGACCCTGCCGGTGGACCGCCGCCGGCACGTGCTCGCGCGGGTGTTCGCCGGCTGGACGTGGCTGATGGCGGCCGTCGCGGTCTTCCTCCTCTGGCTGCTCGCGATGACCCTGGTCTCCGGCGGCAGGGTGCTGGTGGACGAGACGCTGCTGGTCCTCCCCGATCCGGGGTGGGGTGCGGATCCCATCGACCCCGCCGTTCTGAAAAGGGTGCCCTGGCCCACCCAGCCGCTGCTCTGGCTCGTCCCCTTCACGGCGGCGACCGGGACGTACCTGCTCGCGAGCACGCTGGCGCTGGGGACCCGCCACCCCCTGCGGTGGATCGTCGGGGTGGTCCTCGCCCTCCTGCTCCTCGGCGTGATCGGTGACCTGACCAGGACGAAGTGGCTGCACGCCGCACCGGAGCGGGCGGCGGAGCTCGTCCTCGGCGGACGGTACGGGATGGATGCGCTCCTCACCGCGAGGACCGAGTCCCTCAAGATCGACGTCCCGCTCACCACCGGCGAACGCGTCGTAGTGTGGAGGGGGGTGCCGGACCTCGGAGAGTGGGCCCTTGCCACCCTCCTCTGGACCGGCGCCGGCCTGATCGTCCTCTGGGCCGCGGCCTCCCGGCACCGGGAGCGCCGGCGCGCCTGAGCGCACCCGGTCCTCGTCTTCGTCTCGCCTTTCCAGGCGTCTTCCACGAGAGGACGCCCAGGACTCGCCTTGCCCGAGGTGGCACAATGGAACTCCGGATCCGGAACCTTTCGAAGACGTACCCCAACGGGGTGCACGCCCTCCGTGACGTGACGCTGACCATTCCGCGGGGGATGTTCGGGCTGCTCGGCCCCAACGGCGCCGGCAAGTCCACCCTGATGCGCACCATCGCCACGCTGCAGGAGCCGGACGAGGGCTCCATCGCCCTGGGCGACCTCGACGTGCTGCGCCAGAAGGAAAGGGTGCGCGAGACGCTCGGGTACCTTCCGCAGGAGTTCGGGGTGTATCCCCGGGCGAGCGCCCAGGACCTGCTCGACCACTTCGCGGTGCTGAAGGGGATCACCGGCAGGCGGCTGCGCAGGGAGACGGTCGAAGCGCTGCTCCAGCAGGTGAACCTCTGGGACGTGCGGAAGAAGAAGCTCGGCGGCTACTCCGGGGGAATGCGGCAGCGGTTCGGAGTCGCGGTGGCCCTCCTCGGGAATCCGAAGCTGTTGATCGTGGACGAGCCCACCGCCGGGCTTGACCCGGCCGAGCGGGTGCGCTTCCTCAACCTGCTCAGCGAGCTCGGGGAGGACGCGGTGGTGATCCTCTCCACGCACATCGTGGAGGACGTTTCCGAGCTGTGCAGCCGCATGGCCATCATCGACCGGGGCCGCATCCTCCTCGAGGCCGAGCCGCTGCGGGCGGTCGCCGCGCTGCAGGGGCGGATCTGGCGGCGGGTGGTCGAGAAGACGATGCTGCCGGAGCTGGAGCGGGAGCACGCGGTGATCTCGACCAAGCTCCTCGCGGGGCGCACCGTCGTGCACGTCTACGGCGACACGCCGCCCGGCGCGGGGTTCGAGCCGGTGGAGCCGGACCTGGAAGACGTGTACTTCAGCACCATGGCCGGCCACCACGGCCAGCCTGACGGAGAGCCGGTGCTGGAGGTGGCGCGATGAAGCTCTGGGAGATCTTCCGCTTCGAGATCGTCGGCCAGCTGCGCCGCGTCTCGACCTGGCTCTACTTCGTGGCGCTGCTGGGGATCACCTTCCAGCTCACGCGGGAAGCATACGTCGGCAACGCCCGCAACGGCGGCTACTTCCTCACGGCGTCCTTCGTCATCGCGACCGTCACCCTGTTCGGCAGCATCATGGGGCTGCTGGTGCCCGCGGCGCTGGCCGGCAGCGCGGCGGGGAGGGACGTGCAGACGAGGATGCACCCGCTCCTCTACACCGCGCCCGTCAGCAAGGCGGCGTACCTGGGCGGACGGTTCTTCGCCGCCTACGCCCTGAGCGCGCTGATCCTGGCGGCGATCCCGGCCGGCTTCCTGGCCGCGGTGCTCGCGCCCGGGGTGGACCCCGAGCTGATCGGTCCGTTCCGGCCCGCCTCCTACGTCGGCGCGTACCTCGTCCTCGCGCTGCCGAACGCCTTCGTCGCCACGGCGCTCCTGTTCTCGATGGTGGCGCTCAGCCGGCGGGCCGTGCTGAGCTACCTCGGCGCCGTGCTCCTCTTCTTCGCCGCCGTGCTCAGCTGGCAGTTCGTGGCGGAGCACCTGGGGCGGTGGGAGCTGGCAAAGCTGCTGGACCCCCTGGGTCTCACCGCGATGGCCGAGCTCTCGAGGGTGTGGACGGCCGCCGAGAAGAACACCCGCCTGGTGGGACTGGAGGGCTCGCTCCTCTGGAATCGCATCCTGTGGCTCGGTATCGCGCAGGGCGCGCTCGCGCTCACCTACCTCCGCTTCCGGTTCGCACACCCCACGCCGGGCGCCGGGTGGAGCCGCCGCGCCGGGCGGCCGGACGCCGCCGTGGGTGCGGGGATGGCGCGCCGCGCCCCGCCCGCCGTACCGCGGGTCCGGCGGAGGTTCGGTGCCGCGACCCGCGTGCGCCAGCTCCTCGCCGTCGTCTGGGAATCGTTCCGGGAGATCATGACGGGGTGGGGCGGACTCGCCCTCGTGGCGCTGGCGGGGATCCGGGTGCTGACCGGGCCCGAGCTGATGGAGCACATGGGCGTCCCGCTCTTCCCCACCACCGCGCGGCTGACGGGGCTCCTGGCCCACGCCGGCGATGTCGACAAGCTGATCGTTCCGCTGCTCACCATCTTCTACGCGGGCGAGCTGGTCTGGCGGGAGCGCGAAGCCGGCCTTAACGAGATCGCCGACACGTCGCCGGTGCCGGAGTGGGTCTCCTTCCTGGGCCGTTTCCTGGGGCTCGCCCTGGTGCTCGTCGCGGCGCAGGTGCTGATGACGCTGGCGGCGATGATCGTCCAGGTGCTCATGGGCTATCACCGCTTCGAGATCGGGGTGTACGGGCAGGTCCTCTTCGGGCTCCAGCTCGCCGACTACCTCCTCTTCGCCCTGCTGGGCATCGTGGTGCACGTGGTGGTGGGTCAGAAGTACGTCGGCTACCTGGTGCTGGTCGCCGCCTACGGGTTCAGGGCCTTCGCCGGGATGCTCGGGATCGAGCACAACCTGCTCGTCTTCGGGTCCGATCCGGGCTGGTCGTACACGGACATGCGCGGCTTCGGCCCGTTCCTGGCGCCGTTCGTGTGGTTCAAGCTCTACTGGGCGGCGTGGACGCTCCTCCTGGC
>DASYWD010000070.1 GCA_035936415.1 Longimicrobiaceae bacterium | reverse complement strand
CGGGGGTGCGGGCCCCGGACGCGCGGCGGGCCCCGCCGGAATCCGGCGGGGCCCTCCGCGTGGCGTCCCGTGCGGCCGGGCTCAGGCGAGCCCGTAGCGCTGCAGCTTCTGCCGGAGGGTGTTGCGGTGGATGCCCAGGATCTCGGCGGCGTGGCAGAGGTTGCCGCCGGTCTTGGCGAGCGCGCGCTGGATGTGGTGGGTCTCCAGCTCGCGGAGCGAGGGGAACCCCGCCTCGGGCCGGCCCTCCCCGCCGGGCACCGGGTCCCGGAGGCGTGCCGGGAGGTGCTCCGGGAGGATCGTGGGACCGTCCGTCACCAGGACCGCCCTTTCGATGGCGTTGCGCAGCTCGCGGATGTTTCCCGGCCAGCGGTACGCCCGCAGGAGGAGGCGCGTCTCGTCCGCGAGCCCCAGCACGTCGCGGTGGTGCTCGTTGGCGAAGTAGGCGACGTAGTGGTCCGCCAGCAGGTCCACGTCTTCGCCGCGGTCCCGCAGCGGCGGCAGGCGCACCCCCACCACCGCCAGGCGGTAGTACAGGTCCTCCCGGAAGTTCCCCGCCGCCACCTCGGCCGTGAGGTCGTGGTTCGTGGCCGCCACGACCCGCACGTCCACGGGGATGGTGCGCTCCCCGCCCACGCGCTCGATCCGCCGTTCCTGGATCACGCGGAGGATCTTGGACTGCATGGTCAGGGTCATGTCCCCGATCTCGTCCAGGAACAGGGTGCCGCCGGTGGCCCGCTCGAAGCGGCCCACGTGCCGGACGTTGGCCCCGGTGAAGGCGCCTCTCTCGTGACCGTACAGCTCGGACTCCAGCAGGCTCTCGGGGATGGCCGCGCAGTTGATCGCCAGGAAGGGCCCGGCCGCCCGGTCGCTGTTCTCGTGGAGCACCCGTGCCAGCAGGTCCTTCCCCGTTCCGCTCTCCCCCTGGATCAGGACGGTGGCGCTGCAGTCCGCCACCCGCAGCATCAGCTCGACGGCCTCGAGGAGCTCGGGGCTCCTTCCGATGATCTGCGTCCGCGCCGCCTCGGGCGCCACCGCGAATCGCGAACCGTTCCGCTCAGTTTCGTAGTGCATAGGATCCGGACGCTCCAGTCCAGGTGACCGGCCGCGCGGCACCAGGGCGGGGCCGGCCGGGTGCTCCACAGTCGCCCTCGCGCGGGCGTGCGCGCCGGGCGTCACCGCTCCTCCACCCGCTTCACCGACAGGGCCCTTCCCCCGGCCAGGGTGGCGACCGCTCTCAGCTCGCTGCGGAGCGGCGCCCCCGCCGGTGCGGCCACCACCACCACCTCCACCTCCCGCGGCCCGAAGGCGGCGCGCTCCGTGAACCGGGGGAACGCCTCCTGGAGCGGCCGCCGCAGCGGCCCCGGGAGCCGCGCCAGCAGGTCGAACGGGTGCTGGAAGGGCGCCCGCTCCCGCATCTCCACGATCTTCTCCGCCAGCACCCCGTCGATCCCGGGGAGGGTGCGCAGCGCCGCGGCGGACGCGTTGTTCAGGTTGATCCGTCCGTCCCCCGCCACCGTCAGGTACGGGGCGATGCGCTGGTAGACCGCGGGCGACACCGCCGAGACGCGCTGCAGCTCCTCCAGCTCCAGGAAGGGAGCGTTCCCCGGGCCGGGCCGCGGACCCAGGGCGGCGTACTCGGCGCGCTCCGCACCCCGGAGCCGCCGGAGGCCGTCGGCGTCGCGCCAGTCGAGGATCTGGTCGGTCAGGGTGGCGGCGTCCGGGCCCGAGTACCCGATCCCCTCGAACAGGGCGGTCAGCTCCTCGGGCCCGGCCAGGTTGAGGTGGACCCGCGAGCGCGCGTCCACCACCGTCACCACCCCCTCCACCCCCTCCAGCTCGAAGCTCAGCGGAGGGAGCACCGCGAACCGCGTGGAGCCCAGCGCGACCGTGGCGGTGTCCGAGGCGAGCAGCTCGTCCAGCGCCGCGACCCCCCGGGCGAGCCCCGCCCGCGCCGCCCACCGCCCCCGGGCGTCCGCGCGGGCGCTGACCGCCAGCCTCCGGTCGCCCTGCACGACCGTCTGGAAGTCGAGGGCGAGGGCGCTGACCAGGAGCAGCACCCAGAGGATCGCGATCAGGGCGAACCCCCGCCGGTCAGGGCGCCTCATCCCTCGGCTCCGCGCGGAGAGGCACCACCAGGGGAAGGGTGAGCAGCGGCGGCAGCGCCCGCCCCTCGGCTCCCCGGACCGCCTGCGGCGCGGGGACGAGGCGCAGCTCCACCGCGTCCGGCACCGTGTCTTCGGACATCCAGCTCTCCAGCCATAGCTCGCGCCCCCCTCTCCGTGTGCGGTAGCGCAGCGACATCCCGGTAATTCCAGGGGCCACCGCCAGCGTCTCGGGCTGCTGCACCTGTCCCATCCGGATCGCGGCGATCTCCACCACCAGCCCCGCACCCTCCCGGTCGATCCCCAGGTGCAGCCGGTGCGGACCCCGGTGGAGCGCGCCGCCGTCCGGCACCCCGAACCACACCGCGTCGCGCGGCACCCTGCCGCTCCGGCCGTCCACCCCCAGGAACGGTCCGGCACCCTCCACCGGAGCCGCGGAGCGGAGCCAGGCGTCCAGCGCCCCCCGCATCGCCGCCCCCTCCAGGACCGGCTGCCGCGCCGCGCGGAGCCGGTCGCGCGCGTCCACCGCCCCGCCGAGCACCCCGTACGCCCCGGCCACCACGAGCCCGGCCACCACCAGCGCGACCAGGACCTCCACCAGGGTGAACCCGCCCCGCCCCCTCACCGGCGGAACCTCCCCACCCCGTCGGGGCGCAGCTCGGGGTGGTAGAAGACGGTCTCCAGGGCGTACTCCCCTCCCGTCCATTCCACCAGGACCGCCGCGCGGAGGAGCGCGGGTGCGTCCGGGAGGGGGCGCATCAGCACCCGCCAGCGGTAGCGCTCGAACGGAGCCGGGAAGGTGCCGTTCTTCGGCTCCAGGTACCGCGCCACCGAGTCCGGCGGGACGAGCGCCAGCTCGTTCATCCGGGCCTCCGCGAGCGCCACGGCCTCCAGCGACTCCTCCACCCGTCCGTGCGTGCCCAGCCCGGCCGAGAAGACCCCGAGGAGCGGAACGAGCGCCAGCCCCAGGATCGCGAGCGCGACCAGCGCCTCCAGCAGCGTGAAGCCGGACTCAGAAGCGCCGCGCCTCGGCGTCTCCCGTCCAGGGATCGACGCGAACCTCATAGCGGCCTCCCTCGTCGGTGATCAGGACCCGGTCGGCGCGCGCCCGCCCGGCGGCGCCGAAGACCGCCTCCGCCCACCCTTCCCGCCCTCCCGCCAGCCGCCCTCCCGGGGCGAGGGGAAGGGTGTCCCGCCACAGCGTGTCCCGGCCCTCTCCCCCGGCCTCGGCGACCACCGCCCCGGTGGCGAGGTCCACCCCCACCCGCACCGTCACCCCGCGCGCGAGCGCCGCGC
>DASYWD010000069.1 GCA_035936415.1 Longimicrobiaceae bacterium | reverse complement strand
CCCTTCCCCCGTGCGCCCCTGCGCTCAGCCACCGGTCATCTCCAGCCGGCCCGTCCGCGCCAGCGGCTCCCGTGCGCGGCGGCGGCCGGCTGGGTCCGCTGCGCCGTGCGGCGGGCGCGGGTCTCCTCTTCCAGGAGCGCGGCGGCGAGCGCGGCGAGGCGGACCTTCTCCTCGTCCTGGGCCGGGTCCAGCAGCTCGGCCTCGTGCTTGTCCAGGTACCGAATGTCGAGGCGGCCGGCGCGGAAGTCCGGCTCGTCCATCACCCGCAGGTGGAAGGGGACGCTGGTGTCCACGCCCACCACCCGCAGCTCCGCGAGAGCGCGCTTCATCCGCTCGATCGCCTCTAGGCGCGTGGGGCCGTGGACGATCAGCTTCGCCAGCATGGGGTCGTAGAAGAGGCCGACCTCGTACCCCGTGCTGATCCCCCCGTCCCAGCGGACGCCGGGGCCGGTGGGGACGTCCAGCATCCGGATCCGTCCGGTGGAGGGGAGGAAGCCGTTGAACGGGTCGTCGGCGGTGATGCGGCACTCGATCGCGTGCCCCGTCCACCCGATGTCCTCCTGCCGGAAGGGGAGCGCCTCGCCCGCCGCGACGCGGATCTGCCACTGCACCAGGTCGATCCCGGTGACCAGCTCGGTGACCGGGTGTTCCACCTGGATGCGGGTGTTCATCTCCAGGAAGTAGAAGCGTCCGTCCTGGTAGAGGAACTCCACGGTGCCGGCGCCCTCGTAGCTCACCGCCTGCGCGGCGGCGACAGCGGTGGCGCCCATGGCGGCGCGCTCCTCCGGGGTGAGGACGGCGCTGGGGGCCTCCTCGATCAGCTTCTGGTGGCGCCGCTGGATGGAGCACTCCCGCTCGCCCAGGTGCAGCGTGTTGCCGTGGCGGTCGGCGAGGAGCTGGATCTCGATGTGGCGCGGCCCCTCCAGGTACTTCTCGATGTAGACGGAGCGGTCGCCGAAGGCAGACTGCGCCTCGTTCCCCGCCGCCTCGAAGGCGCGCTCGATCTCGTCCTCGCCCCGAACGACGCGCATCCCTTTCCCGCCCCCGCCCGCGGCGGCCTTGAGGAGCACCGGGTAGCCCACCTCGGCGGCGACCCGGCGCGCCTCGGCGGCGTCGGAGAGCGCGTCCTCGGTCCCGGGGACCACCGGCACGCCGGCGGCGATCACGCGCTTGCGGGCGGCGGTCTTGTCGCCCATGGCCTCCACCGACTCGGGCGAGGGGCCGATGAACACCAGCCCGGCGTCGCGGACGGCGCGGATGAAGTGGGCGCGCTCGGATAGGAAGCCGTAGCCGGGGTGGATGGCCTCGGCGCCGGACTTCTTCGCCACCTCGATGAGCGTCTCCACGCGGAGGTAGCTCTGCGCGCTCGGCGCCGGGCCGATCAGGTACGCCTCGTCCGCGGCGAGCACGTGCGGCGCGAGGCGGTCGGCCTCGGAGTACACGGCGACGGCCTGGACGCCCAGCTCGTGGGCGGCGCGGATCACGCGGAGGGCGATCTCGCCCCGGTTGGCTACGAGGATCTTCTTGAACACAGGGTCTCTTTCGCTTCGCTCACGATCATCGGTGTCCGCTCACTCCGCGAGCGGGTCCAGCAGCATCCTTAGTCCCGCCTGGGGAGCGGCCGGTCCTCGCGGACCATCCGCTGCCACCAGACGGGGTCCTTCACCTGGCGGTAGACCGTCCCCTCCGCCAACTCGTCCAGGACGGCAGCCATGCGCGCACCGTCGCTCCGGGCCGCGCCGAGCCCAGGCTGGTCCTGCACGATCACGTCCACCGGAAGCGGCTGGTCCGTCTCCGGCGCCTAGTCGATCCAGTCCAGCCGGTCGCCCCTCAGGATCGCCCTGTAGCTGTGCGACATCCCTGCCTCCGTTCGGTCAGCCCGCGCTTTCCAGTTCGGCCTTGAGGCGGCCGAGGCTCTCCTTCCATACCTCCTTCAGCCTCCCCGCCGCAGCCTCGTCCGCGATCTGGCGATGGTCCACGCTGACCTGGCTCTTCGCCTCGCCCTTGGCCGTGAAGCGCACGTCAAGCGGGGTTTCGTCCTCCCAGCGCGCCCGGAGCGACCTGTTCGGGGTGACGCCACGGATCGTCAGCTTCCCCTCACCGAGCCACCGGCCCCGCACGGCGTCGTCGGTCCAGGCCGCGAACAGCCGCTCCACGGGCACGTTCATCGTCTTGCTGCCGTAGGCGCGGTAGCCCTCCACCGGCAGGCCGGCCTTCGCCGCACGCTCCGCCGCAGGCAGACCGTGGGCCTCCACAGCCGCCTCCAGGAGACCGAAGAGCGCCGGGTTCTCCAGGTCGTCCACGGAGTTGATCTTCACGTGGCGGCCCGCCTTCCCGGTCCCCTGCAGCAGCCCCATCGGGTCCTCCAGATCCGCGCCGGCGAGCACGATGTTCACCCGCTCCTTCAGCGGCATGACCCCGAAGACCACGTCGCGCATCTTCGGGCCGGTGCCGAACTGGATGCTCTTCCAGCCGAGGTGCACCTTCTCGTGCGCATCCGGGAGCACACTGCGGACCAGGTGATAGGTGCGCTCGGTCAGCTCCCGCACCTCGGGAGAGTAGTTCTGGAGCAGGTCGTCAATCGTCGGCTCGGCCATCGTCTCGCGAAGGCGTCAGGTCGCTTCCATCCGTTGCGATCACCACTACCGCAAGCTCCATCCCTCCGCGCGCGGCAGCAAGCCGGCGGTCCTTCTTACAGCGGGATGTTCGCGTGCTTCTTGGGCGGGTTCGAGTCCCGCTTGTTGCGCAGCATGTCGAGCGCGCTGATGACCCGGGCGCGCGTCTCCCGCGGGTCGATCACGTCGTCCACGTAGCCGCGCCCGGCCGCCGCGTACGGGTTGGCGAAGCGGTCCGCGTACTCCTGCTGGCGGTTGGCGGCCGCCGTGGCCGGGTCCTCCGCCTGCGAGATCTCCCGCCGGTAGAGGATCTCCACCGCGCCCTTGGCGCCCATCACGGCGATCTCCGCCGTGGGCCAGGCGTAGTTGATGTCGCCGCGGATGTGCTTGGACGACATCACGTCGTACGCTCCGCCGTACGCCTTGCGGGTGATGATCGTGACCTTGGGGACCGTAGCCTCGCAGTAGGCGAAGAGCAGCTTCGCGCCGTGGCGGATGATCCCGCCGTGCTCCTGCGTCACCCCCGGGAGGAAGCCCGGGACGTCCTCGAAGGTGAGGAGCGGGACGTTGAAGCAGTCGCAGAAGCGGACGAAGCGCGCCGCCTTCACGGACGCGTCTATGTCCAGCACCCCCGCTAGAACCGCGGGCTGGTTGGCGACGATCCCCACCGAGTGCCCGCCCACGTGCGCGAACCCGCAGAGGATGTTCCCCGCGTAGTCCGCGTGCACCTCGTAGAAGTCGCCCTCGTCCACGACGCGCCGGATGACGTCGTGCATGTCGTACGGCTTGTTGGGGTTGTCGGGGACGATGTCCAGCAGCTCCTCGTCCGCCCGGTCGAAGGGGTCGTCCGTCGGGCGGAACGGCGGGTCGTCCGCGTTGTTCTGCGGGACGAACTCGAACAGCTTCCGGATCCCGTGCAGGCACTCCACCTCGGTTTTCACCGCGAAGTGCGCCACGCCGGACTTCGCCGCGTGGGTGGCCGCGCCGCCCAGCTCCTCCATGGTCACGTCCTCGTGCGTCACCGTCTTCACCACGTTGGGGCCGGTGACGAACATGTAGCTCGACCCCTGCACCATGTAGATGAAGTCGGTGATCGCCGGGCTGTAGACCGCGCCGCCCGCGCAGGGGCCCAGGATGGCCGAGATCTGCGGCACCACGCCGGACGCCAGGGTGTTGCGGAGGAAGATGTCCGCGTACCCGCCCAGCGACACCACCCCCTCCTGGATCCGCGCGCCGCCGGAGTCGTTCAGGCCGATCACGGGGGCGCCGTTCTTCAGCGCCAGGTCCATGATCTTGACGATCTTCTCCGCGTGCGCCTCGGAGAGCGAGCCGCCGAAGACGGTGAAGTCCTGCGAGAAGACGTAGACCAGGCGGCCGTGGATGGAGCCGTACCCCGTCACCACGCCGTCGCCCAGGTACTTCTCCTGGTCCAGCCCGAAGTCGGTGGCGCGGTGCACGACGAAGCGGTCCAGCTCCACGAACGAGCCCTCGTCCAGGAGCACGTCCAGGCGCTCGCGCGCGGTGAGCTTCCCCCGCTCGTGCTGGGCCGCGATCCGCTTCTCGCCCCCGCCCATCTCCGCCTGCCGGCGGAGCGCCTCAAGCTGCTCCAGCTTCTCCCGCATCGACATCGCGTGCCCGCCCGTGGTGTGCGTGTGAGGAGGTGTGCCGCTGCCGGGAACGGCAAAGGCCGGCAATCTAGCACGGGGCGGGCGTTCCCGCACCCCGAACCGGGGCGGCCGCTGTCTTCCCCGACCGGAGCAGGTCCCCGGGCCGGTGGTGACCCACGTCGGCGCACCCTCGTCCCTCCCCCGGGGGGCGTGCCGGGTGTCATGCACGGTGCACGCCCGTCGTCCTGTCGAATGGACACAAGTCGTTGGGGTAATTCTACTTACGTGAGACCCGGGACGTGGGGGAGGCGCATGGATGCTGGCTTTATTCCGCTCGATGCGCCTGCGGGAGCCGGCCGGGGGCGCGGAACGAGTCCTGCCATTCCATGGTGAACGAAGAGATCATCGCCGGGACGCCGACGCGGTTTCGTGTGGCACGTGAAGCCTGCTCGGCCCGGCGCACCCCGCACCACCCACTGCCGACTTTTGCATGTATCTGCCTGAATATCGGGACCAGGAGGAGCGCTTCCGGGAGCTGCAGGCCGAGCTCCAGGAGCTGAAGGAAAGGATCCTGGCGCGGGTGGAGATGGCCTGGCGGAACCCCTCGCAGGATGCAAGGGAGCGGGCAGGACGCCGTCCCCGGACGCGCTGGATGCGCCGCACCCCCGCCCGGCCGCCGCTGCGCTGAACGCCCGCCACCGTCGCACGGATATCAAAAGGGAGGGCCCGGAGCCAGTCGGCTCCGGGCCCTCCTTTTTCGGTCCGGCTGGACCGGCGCGGAGGCTTACGCCTCCTCGTCGACCTCCTCCTCCGCCGTCGCCTCGGGGGCGACGGCCTCCTCGGCCGCGGCCTCGGTGTCGGGGGTGGTGTCCTCGGCGGCCGGGATCACCGGCGCCTCACCCTCCTCGAACTTCGGCACGCGGGTCACCGCCAGGACGATGCGCCGGTTGGCGTGGTCGATCTCGGTGATGTACATCTCGAGCTCGTCGCCCTCCTTGAACACGTCGGCCGGGTTCTGCACCCCGGCGACGCCGATCTGCGACACGGGGACGAAGCCCTCCATGTCGTTCCCCAGGTCGACCGCCACGCCCTTGTCCTGCAGGCGGGTGATGTTCCCGGTGATCTCCTGGCCGACCGAGTAGTTGGCCGCCAGGTCGTCCCACGGGTCCTCCTGGGTCTGCTTGAGGCCAAGCGAGATCCGCTTGTTCTCCGCGTCCACGGCGAGGATCGCCACCTCGACGTCGTCGCCCTTGCGGACGACCTCGGACGGATGCTGGATCCGCTTGGTCCAGCTCATGTCGGAGATGTGCACCAGGCCGTCGATGCCGGGCTCGATCTCCACGAAGGCGCCGAAGGAGGTCAGGTTGCGGACCTTCCCCGAGAGGCGCGTCCCCACCGGGTACTTCAGCGGGAGCGCATGCCACGGATCCTCCTCGATCTGCTTCATGCCGAGGGAGATCTTCTCGCCCTCCGGATCCACCTTCAGGATCACGGCTTCGATCTCATCGCCCAGCGACACGATCTTGGAGGGGTGGCGGACGTTGCGGGTCCAGCTCATCTCGGAGATGTGCACCAGGCCCTCGACGCCCTTCTCCAGCTCCACGAAGGCGCCGTAGTTGGTGATGGAGACCACGCGGCCACGCACGCGGGCGCCCACCGGGTACTTCTTCTCGACGTCCTTCCAGGGGTACTCCTGGAGCTGCTTGAGGCCCAGCGACAGGCGCTCGCGCTCCCAGTCGATGTCCAGGACCTTGACGTCCAGCTCGGCTCCGATGCTCACCACCTCGCTCGGGTGCCCGACGCGGCCCCAACTCATGTCGGTGATGTGCAGCAGGCCGTCCATGCCGCCCAGGTCGATGAACGCACCGAAGTCGGTGATGTTCTTGACGACGCCGTGGCGGACCTGCCCGACCTCGAGCTCCTTCTTCAGCTTGTCGCGCTTGATCTCGCGGTCGGCCTCCAGGAGCACGCGGCGCGACACCACGATGTTGCGGCGGCGCTTGTTGAGCTTGATGATCTTGAAGTCGTACGTCTCGCCGATCAGGTCCTCGATGTTCGGGACCCGGCGCAGCGCGATCTGCGAGCCCGGCAGGAACGCGTCGACGCCCATGAGGTCGACGGTGACGCCGCCCTTGATCTTGCGGGTGAGCATCCCCTGCACGGGGCTCTCGCTCTCGTAGGCCTCCTTGATCTTCTCCCAGACGCGGAGGAAGTCGGCCTTCTTCTTGGACAGGACGACGACGCCGTCCTCATCCTCCAGGTTCTCCAGGAAGACCTCGACCTCGTCGCCGATCTGGAGCCCCTCGGGATCCTTGAACTCGTCGCGGGCGACGGAGCCCTCGCTCTTGAAGCCGAGGTCGAGGATCACGGCCTTCTCGGTGACGCGGAGCACCTTCGCCTTGACGATCTCACCCTCCTCGATGTTCGAGAGGGTGTCCTCGTACATGGCGAGCAGCTCCTCGTACTCCTCGGAGGTGTACTCGTCCTCGTCGAAGAGGTCGGCCCGGATGTTGACGGCGCGCGCGCGCTCGGCCAGCTGGCGGTTCGTCAGCTCGCTGCCGGCGCCCTTCTCGGCCACGGCGGTGCCGCCGCCGGAGAAGTCCTCGTCGGTCTCGTTGCCGAGCTGGTCCGCGGGGGTGTTTTCGAACATGTAACGGGATGCTCCTCACGTCTTTGTCGGGCCGGCGGGCCTGCCGGCGCGGCGCGCGACAAAAGGCTGGGGGTGAAAGGATGCCCGGGACGATCCCGGCGAAGCAAGAAAAGTTAGCCCTGACGCCGTAAACGGTCAACCCCCGGCCCGCTCCCGGGCGAGCCGCACGATGGCGTCCACCTGCTCGGCGAAGTCCAGCCGCGTGGTGTCCAGCAGCACGGCGTCCGGGGCCTGCACCAGCGGCGCCACGGCGCGGCCGGAGTCCGTGGCGTCGCGCCCGGCCAGCCGCTCCGCCTCGGCGCGGACGGCGCCCTCCGATAGGTCGGCGACGCCCTGCTCCAGGAGCCGCCGCCGCGCGCGCTCCTCGGTCGCGCAGACCAGGAACACCTTGAGCTCTGCGCCCGGGAAGACCACGGTCCCGATGTCGCGCCCGTCGGCCACCAGCCCGCCGCGCGCGCCGGCCTCCCGCAGCGCGCCCATGAGCCACTCGCGCACGGCCGGGACGGCGGCCATCGGGGAGACGTGCGCGTTCACCTCGGGGGAGCGGATCGCCTCGGAGACGTCCTCGCCGCGCACCGTCATCCGGTACCCGCGCCCGGTGGGGACGCCCGCCACGTCCAGGGCGTCCAGCTCCGCCGCGGAGAGCGAGGGCCACCGCTCCGGCGGGATCCCGGCGCGGAGCGCGGCCAGGGTGATGGCGCGGTAGAACGCGCCGGAGTCCAGGTGCCGGTACCCCAGCGCGGCGGCGGCGGCCTTCGCGGTGGAGCTCTTCCCGGAGCCGGCGGGGCCGTCGATGGCGACGACGATCCCGTCGGGGCGGCGCGGGGCGGCCCCCTCCGCGCGCGCGGCGCTCCCGGCGAGCGCGTCCAGCACGCCCCAGTAGCCGGGGAAGCTCACGTCGGCGCACGCCGGGTCGTCCACGCGGATGCGGTTCCCCGGGAGCGCGGCCAGGATGCCGAAGGCCATGGCGACGCGGTGGTCCCCGGCGGTGCGGACCTCCCCTTCCAGCGGCCGGTCGCTCCCCCGCACCACCAGCCCGTCCGGGAGCTCCTCGGCGTCCACGCCCAGGGCGCGCAGGTTCTCCACCAGCACGGCGATGCGGTCGCTCTCCTTGATGCGCAGCTCGGACGCGCCGGTGATGCGCGTCTCCCCTTCGGCGCGGGCGGCCAGGACGGCGAGCACCGGGACCTCATCGATCATGGCGGGGATCTCGGCGCTCCCCACGTCGGTCCCCTGCAGGCGGGCGGGGCGGACCACCAGGTCCGCGACGGGCTCGCCGCCCTCCTCGCGCTCGCGGTGCAGCTCCACGAAGCCGCCCATCCGCGCCAGGACGCGGAAGACGCCGGTCCGGGTGGGGTTCACGCACACGTCGGCGATGCACAGCTCCCCCTCGTCGGCGAGGAGGGCGAGGGCGGCCAGGAAGGCGGCGGAGGAGGGATCTCCGGGGACGCGCAGGTCGAGCGGGGGGAGCGGCTCCCCCCGCGCCGGGAGGGCGGCGCACCAGCCGCCCTGCATGGGGGAGGTGGTTACCTCCACCCCGAGCCCGCGGAGCATCCGCTCGGTGTGGTCGCGGGACAGGAGCGGCTCGTGCACGGAGACCTCCACCCCGGCGGAAAGGCCGGCGAGGAGGACCGCGCTCTTCACCTGGGCGCTGGCGCGGGGAGAGAAGTGCTCGATGGTGGAGAGCCCGCCTCCGCAGACCTCCACGGGGAGGAGCCCCTCGCCCTCGCCCCGCTCCCGGAAGCGGGCGCCCATACGGGCGAGCGGATCGGTGATCCGGCGCATGGGGCGGCGGCGCAGGGAGCCGTCACCGGTGAGCGTCGCGCAGAACGGGCGGCCGGCGAGGAGCCCCATCGTGAGCCGCGCGGTGGTGCCGCTGTTGCCGCAGTCCAGCGGCGCCGCGGGCGCGCGCCAGCCGTCCAGCCCGCGGCCCTGGACGCGCACCTCCCCGCCGTCCCGCGGGAGCTCCGGGACCTCGCACCCCAGCGCCCGCAGCACCGCCGCGGTGCTGCGGCAGTCCTCGCCGGGGAGGAGCCCGCGCAGACGGCTCCCGCCCCGGGCTGCGGCGGCCAGGAGCAGGGCCCGGTGGGTGATCGACTTGTCCCCCGGTACGGTGACTTCGCCGGAAACGCGGAGCTTCATGGGGCGTGCCGGAACGGGTCTCGGGTGGCGCAGGAGGCGGCAATAGTACGCGGGCGCGGCGAGCGCCCGCAACCCGCTACGGCGGAGCCCCTCCGTCCTCCAGGGGAGCCGCCGCGGCCGGGACCGCGCGCACCGTGCCGGAGTGGACCGGGACGGTCCTGCCGTCCGCGCGGCGCACCCGCAGCGCCCCCCCGGCCGAGATCCCCAGCGCGGTTCCTTCCAGCGGCTCCGCGCCGTCCGCCGTGACCCGAAC
>DASYWD010000068.1 GCA_035936415.1 Longimicrobiaceae bacterium | reverse complement strand
CATGTGCCCCGCGTCCTCCGGACGCGCCGCCGCTCCCGACACCCGCCCTACAGCGCCAGGCGGAAGCCGATGCTCCCGAAGAAGGTCCCCTGCTTCGGGTCGAAGTCGCTGGCGGTGGGGAACCCCCGGATCGGGGTATCGCCCTGCAGCCACCCCACCTCGGCGGCAAGGGTCGCCACCAGGAGCGAGAAGGAGCCGTTCACGAAGCCGGACCAGCGGTCGTTGTCCACCTCCAGCCCGGAGAAGCGCGCGAAGCAGTTGCCCGTGGCGCCCGCCGGGCAGCGGGTGCGGAAGCCGAACGAGGCGTCGCTGGAGAACCGGTCGTACCCCACTCCCGCGGTCAGCCCCAGCCCGAACAGCCGCTTGCTGACCGCGCCCCGGGAGCTCCAGCCGACGAGGTCCACCGAGAACTCCCCCGGGTCGCCGCCGCCCATGCAGGCGCCGGCCTGCGCCGTGTACCCGTCCCTCTGCTCCGTGATGCCCCCCAGCAGGGGCTCGGCGCAGACGTCGCCGTACGAGACCGTCCCCAGGCGGTGGTACATCAGCGAGACGGATAGGCCGGGCGTGATGAACGACTCGCGCAGCAGGCCGAGCCGCGCGCCGACGCCGTAGGAGAAGTCCGGCGTGTCGTCCGAGAAGCCGCTGACGTCGAAGCTCCCCAGCGGGATCCAGGTGGCGCTCCCCAGCACGTCCACCGCCCCCACCCCGCCCACCGTGGGCGCGAGGCTGACTCCCGGGTACACGCCCACCGACGCGGTGCCGGAGAGCGCCGGGACCGGGATCCCGGCCGCCCGGCTGAGCGTCTGCGCGGCGCCCCCGGCGCTTCCGGCCAGGATGTCCGGGAGGCGGACGAACACCAGGTTCGCCTTGGCCGTGGCGCTCACCCGCGGAACGATGCCGAGGCGGATCCCGCCTGCGCTCGCGGTCCCGAGGGTGGGGTTGCCGCCGGTGAGGACGATGCCGAGCTGCGGCTGCGCCGACTCCACCGCCTGCGCGACGGTGAAGCAGGTGGCGCTTGCCGAAGCATCGGAGATCGACTCGCACGGCGCGGAGATCCCCTGGGCGAGCGCGGGCGCGGCGGAAAGGGCCACCGCGGCCGCGGCGCAGCCGATATGCTTGATCATCTCGTGTGTCAGTCGAGGACCGTCTTCCGCTCGCCGGGGACGATCTCCCCGGCGATCCAGGCGCTCTCCCCCGCCCCGTTCAGCTCGCGCACCAGCGCGTCCGCGCGGTCGGCGGGGGCCACGGCCACCATCCCCACGCCCATGTTGAAGGCGCGGAACATCTCCTCCCGCTCCACGCCGCCCTCGCGCTGCAGGACGCGGAAGACGTTCGGCACCTCCCACGAGGCGGTGTCGAAGCGGGCGTCCACGCCCTCCGGGAGGACGCGGGGGACGTTGTCCACCAGCCCGCCGCCGGTGACGTGGGCGAGCCCGCGGACCTCCCCGCGCCGGATCGGCGGGAGGAGCGCGCGGAGGTAGGAGCGGTGCACGCGCAGGAGCACGTCGGCGACGGTCTCCCCCTCTCCGGGGAACTCCGAGTCCACCGCGAGCCCCATGCGCTCGAAGACCACCCGCCGGGCGAGCGAGTAGCCGTTGGTGTGCAGCCCGGACGAGGCCAGGGCGACGATGGCGTCGCCGGGGCGGATCCCGGAGCCGTCGATCACCCCGTCCTCCTCCACCACGCCGACGATGGTCCCGGCGATGTCGTACTCGCCCGGGGCGTAGAAGTCGGGCATCTCCGCCGTCTCCCCGCCCAAGAGCGCGCACCCGTTGGCGCGGCAACCGCGGGCGACGCCCTCCACGACCGCCTCCACCGTACCCGGCTCCAGCCGGCCCACGCCCACGTAGTCCAGGAAGAAGAGCGGGCGGGCGCCCTGTACCAGGACGTCGTTGACGCAGTGGTTGACCAGGTCCTCCCCCACCGTGCCGTGCCGGCCGGCGAGGAAGGCGATCTTCAGCTTGGTCCCCACGCCGTCCGTGCTCGCCACCAGCACCGGCTTCCGGACGTCGCCGGGGACGCGGTACAGCCCGCCGAAGGAGCCCAGCTCGGAAAGGGTGTCGGCGGTCGCGGTGGAGCGGACCAGCTCCGCGACGCCGCGCATGGCGCGGTGCGCCGCGTCGATGTCGACGCCGGCGTCGCGGTACGACAGCCCGGAATCAGACACCGGCGCCGGCCTCCAGCGGGAGCTCGAACATGGTCATCTCGCGGAAGTGCCGCACCCGCTCCTCGATCTCCTCGGGGGTGAGGTCCTTGAGGCGCTCCACGGAGAAGCGCTCGCAGGCGTAGGAGCCCAGCACCGAGCCGTAGATCACCGCCCGGCGCAGGTCGCCGTCGTCATGGCGGCCGCACCCGGCCAGGTGCCCCATGAAGCCGCCCGCGAAGGAGTCGCCGGCCCCGGTGGGGTCGAACACCTCGTCCAGCGGGTACCCGGGCGCGAAGAAGACCGAGTTGGGGGTGAAGAGCATCGCCCCGTGCTCGCCCTTCTTGATGATCAGGTAGCGCGGCCCCTGCGACTGGATGAACTTCGCCGCGCGGGCCAGGTTGTGGTCGCCGGAGAGCTGGCGCGCCTCGGCGTCGTTGACCAGGAGCAGGTCCACCCGCTTGAGCAGGTCGAGGAGGCGGTCGCGCTTGATGTCGATCCACAGGTTCATGGTGTCGCAGGCCACGAACTTGGGGCTGCGCACCTGGTCCAGGACTCCGAGCTGCAGCTCCGGGTCGATGTTCCCCAGGAACACCCACTCCGCGTTGCGGAACTCCGCGGGGATCTTGGGCGCGAAGTCGGCGAAGACGCCCAGCCGGGTCTCCAGCGTCTCGCGGCTGTTCAGGTCGTAGCTGTAGACGCCGGACCAGCGGAAGCTTTCCCCGGGTGCCCGCTCCAGGCCGCGGAGGTCCACCCCCCGTTCGGACAGGAAGCCGAGCGCGTCGGTGGGGTAGTCGTCGCCGACCACGCCGACGAGCTGTACCGGGCAGAACAGCGACGCCGCGGCGGAGAAGAAGGTGGCGGAGCCGCCGAGGGCGTCGTCCGCGCGGCCGAACGGGGTCTCGACGGTGTCGAGGGCGACGCTGCCGACAACGAGAAGGGACATGGTAGGCTGCTGGGATTCGGGGCTAGAGGATCTCTTCGGAACCTTCGGACGGGCTCTCCGCCTCGGCGCGCTCCATCCGCTCCGGGGCGGTGATCCCCAGGAGGGTGAGGCCGTTGCGGAGCACCACCTGGATGGCGCGCGCCAGGACCCTGCGGGCGCGCGCGACGTCCTCGGGGACGCCCACCACGCGCAGCTGCGGGTCGCGGTTTCCCGCGTGGTACCACGAGTTCACGGCGCCGGCCACCTCTTCCAGGTACTCGGTGACGGCGTGCGGCGCATGCGACTCGGCGGCGGCGTCCACGGTCTCCGGGAAGCGGAGCAGGAGCTTGGCGAGGTCGGTCTCCGCGGGGTGCGTCAGGAGCGACAGGTCCGCGTCTTCGGCCGACACCTCGCCCGCTTCCACCCCGGCGCGCCGGAAGATGGAGGCCATGCGGGCGTGTGCGTACTGGACCTTGTAGACCGGGTTGCGGTCGGACTGCTCCAGCGCCAGGTCCAGGTCGAAGGTGAGCTGCGACTCGGGGCGGCGCATGAGGAAGAAGTACCGCGTGACGTCCACGCCGGCCTCGTCGTAGAGGTCGCGGAGGGTGACGTAGTCCCCGGCGCGCTTGGAGAACTTCACCTCCACGCCGCCGCGCATCACCAGCACCATCTGGTGCAGCACGTACTCCGGGTACCCTTCCGGGAGCCCCAGCGCCCGCAGCCCGGCGCGGACGCGCGCTACGGTGCCGTGGTGGTCGGCGCCCTGCACGTTGATGGCGCGACGGAACCCGCGCTCCCACTTGCTGACGTGGTACGCCACGTCGGGGAGGAAGTAGGTGGGGTGGCCGGTGCTCTTGACCATCACCCGGTCCTTGTCGTCCCCGAACTCCGTGGTCCGGAGCCAGAGCGCGCCGTCCTTCTCGTAGACGAGCCCGGTCTCCCGCAGCCGCTCGATGGCCTGCTCCACCTGGCCCGAGGTGTAGAGCGACGACTCCAGGAAGTACTCGTCGAAGTGGACGCGGAAGTCGCCCAGGTCGCGGTTCTGCTCCTCGCGCAGCACCTGCACGGCGAACCGGCGCATGGTGTCAAGCGCCTCTTCGCCCGCGTCGCCCCGGAACCGGTCGCCGTGCTCCTCCGCGAGCCGCGCCGCGATCTCGCGGACGTAGCTCCCGTGGTAGCCGTCCTCCGGGAACTCCACCTCCTCGCCCAGGTGCTGCTGGTACCGCGCCCAGACGCTGCGCGCGAGCCGCATGATCTGCTCGCCCGCGTCGTTGTAGTAGTACTCGCGGTGCACCTTCCACCCGGCCCACGCCATGAGCTCGGCGACGGCGTCGCCCAGCGCGGCCTGGCGCCCGTGTCCGATGTGCAGCGGTCCGGTGGGGTTGGCGGAGACGAACTCGATGTTGACCGGCTGCCCCTGCCCCGTCTGCGACCGGCCGTATTCGGAGCCGCGAGCGAGGACCTCCGCCAGGCCGCGGTGCAGGTAATCCTCCGACAGGCGGAAGTTGATGAAGCCGGGCCCGGCCACCTCGGTGGCGCTGACGCCGGCCGCCGCCCGGTCGATCCGCTGGACGATCTCCTCGGCGATCTGCCGGGGGGGGCGGCCGAGCGGCTTCGCCAGCGTCAGGGCGACGTTGCTCGCCCAGTCGCCGTGCTCGGGGTTGCGCGGGCGGTCCAGGCCGACCTGCGGGTCGTCCACCCCCATCGCGGCCAGGACCCGGGCGATCTCGCCGCGGAGCTTCTCGACGGGCATCTATTCGCCCGCGCTTCCGCTGGCCTTCGCGGACGACCCGCCGGACGGCTTGCTGCCCCCGGACGGCTTGGAATCGGACGCCGACGAGGGCTTGGACTCCGACGACGAGCCGGAGCCGCCCCCCTCCGAGGATGCGGCCTTCTTGTAGCTGTCGCTCCGGTAGTCCGTGATGTAGAAGCCGGAGCCCTTGAAGAGGAGCCCCGCGCCCCCGGAGAGGCGGCGCTCAGAGGCGGTGCCGCAGGCGGGGCACTCGGCCACCGGCTGGTCGGACATCCGCTGGAACTTCTCGAACTCGTTGCTGCAGGACGGACAGCGATATTCGTACGTAGGCATACGGTGCGTCTGCTACGATCTCGGGTGCTGATGCATTCTGGTGGCAAACCCGCGTAAAATAACCCGGCGCTCCCCGGTGGGCAACGCCGGGCAGGTCCGCTGTCGGAGCGCCTCATGGCGGATTCGGAGCGACGATCGGGGCAAGCCGGCCCGGGGATGTCCGGGCGGCCGTGCGGCCCTACGCTGGCCGGTAGACGCCCCACTCCTCCCGGAGCGCGTCGCTGATCTCACCCAGGGTGCACATCGCCTTCACCGCGTCGATGATGCGCGGCATCAGGTTCTCCGTGCCGCGCGCGGCGGAGCGGATCGCCTCCAGGCGCGCGCGCACCTCGGCGTCGTCGCGTCCGGCGCGCACCGCGGCCAGCTGCGCGCGCTGCGACCGCTCCAGCGCGGAGAAGTCCGGCTGACCCAGCTCGACAGGCTCCTCCGCCGTCTCGAAGCGGTTCACGCCGACGATGGTCTTGTCGCCCTGCTCCACCGCGATCTGGTGCTCGTACGCGGCGCGGTGGATCTCCTCCTGCATGTAGGCGATGGCGTTCGCGGCCCCCCCCATCTCGTCGATCTGCTCCAGGTACTCCCGCGCCTTCTCCTCCACCGCCGTGGTCAGCGACTCCACGAAGTACGAGCCCGCGAGCGGGTCCACCGTGTCCGCGGCACCCGACTCGTACGCCAGCACCTGCTGCGTCCGCAATGCCAGCGTGGCCGCCTGCGCGGTGGGGAGCGACAGCGCCTCGTCGTAGCCGTTGGTGTGCAGCGACTGCGTCCCGCCGAGCACCGCCGCCAGCGCCTGCACCGTCACCCGCACCACGTTGTTGAGCGGCTGCTGGGCCTGGAGCGTCACCCCGCCCGTCTGGGTGTGGAAGCGCAGCTTGCACGACTCGTCCGAGGCGCCGAAGCGCTCGCGCATCACCCGCGCCCAGAGGCGGCGCGCGGCGCGGAACTTGGCGATCTCCTCGAAGAGGTCGTTGTGAGAGGCGAAGAAGAAGGAGAGGCGCGGCGCGAAGCGGTCGATCTCCAGCCCCGCGCCCAGCGCCCGCTCCACGTACTCCACCGCGTCGGCGAAGGTGAAGGCGATCTCCTGCGCGGCGGTGGAGCCGGCCTCGCGGATGTGGTAGCCGGAGATGGAGATGGTGTTCCAGCGCGGCACCTCCGCGTTGCAGAACGCGAAGATGTCGGTGATGAGGCGCAGGCTGGGCTCGGGCGGGTAGATATACGTCCCCCGGGCGATGTACTCCTTGAGGATGTCGTTCTGGATGGTGCCCGAGAGCTTGTTCCGGGGGATCCCCTGCTCGTCGGCCACCGCGACGTACAGCGCCAGGAGCGTGCTCGCCGTGGCGTTGATGGTCATGGAGGTGGAGACGCGGTCCAGCGGGAGGCCGTCCAGCAGCTTCCGCATGTCCGCAAGCGTGTCGATCGCCACACCCACGCGCCCCACCTCGCCCTGCGCCATTGAGTGGTCGGAGTCGTACCCCATCTGCGTGGGGAGGTCGAAGGCGGTGGAGAGCCCCGTCTGCCCGGCCTGCAGGAGCAGCTTGAAGCGGGTGTTGGTCTCCTCGGCGGTGCCGAAGCCGGCGTACTGGCGCATGGTCCAGAAGCGCCCGCGGTACATGGTGGGTTGGATCCCGCGGGTGAAGGGGTGCTCCCCCGGGTACCCCAGGTCGCGCTCGTAGTCGAGTCCCGCCACGTCGTCCGGAGTGTAGAGGCGCTCCACCTCGACGCCGCTGGTGGTCTCGAAGCGCTCGCGCCGCTCGGGGTGCTTCGCCAGCACGGGGGCAACGGCGCGCTCCGTCCATACCGTCTTGCCGTTCTCCACGGGACCCGCCGTCCCGGAGTTCTCGCGGATGTCGGGGACCACCTGCGTGTCGCTCATGTCGAAATGAAGTGCGTGAGTTCGAGAGTGCGGAAGCGCGAAAGTACGGCTCCGGCCCCGGCCCGGAAAAGATAACGCCGACGGACGCGCGGGGCATCCGTCGGCGCCGTCACCGGCGAGCGCGCGGGCGGAAGGCTCAGTTGATGCCCTCGACGTCGCGTGCGGCGCGCTCCAGAATCTCCTGCACCCGCCGGACCCACTGCTCGTCGCCCTGGTGCCGCATCCCGGCGCGGAAGGTCGCCCGGCCCAGGTTGCCGAAGGCGCGCCCGAGCCCGGACATCGCCGGGCCGAAAAAGAACGACGCGAGCTCGTCCACCCGGCCGAAGATGTCGTCCACGGCCGAGCGGTTCTCCTCCAGGTGCCGCCTCCCCTCCTCAGTGATCTCGTAGACCTTCCGGTTCCCCTCCTCCGTCCGCGCCCGCGCGTACCCGAGGTCCTCCAGCAGGGAGAGCGTGGGGTAGACGGTCCCCGGGCTCGGCGAGTACGCGCCGCCCACGCGGTCCTCCAGCTCCTTGATGATCTCGTACCCGTGCCGGGGCTTCTCCGCCAGCAGACTGAGGATCACCAGCTTCAGGTCCCCGTGGCCGAAGACCCGGCCCCGCCCCGGCCCCGGCCCCCAGGGCCCGCCCGGGCCTCCGAACCCGAAGCCGCCCATCGGGCCCGGGGGGAAGCCGAACGCCCCCCACGCCCCGGGGCCGCGCCGCCGCGGCCCGCATCCGTACGGTCCGAACATGCTCCCTCCTTGGTGAGGTTCCCCCGCCGATCCAGGTCGGCAGTCAAGATATAACTTTCGATATATCGGAGCACAAGATATATCGCGAGATACATCGGGCCGATCGGGTCCGGGCAAGAGAAACGCCAGCGGATCCCGTGGATCCACCGGCGCCCCGATCTCCGCCCCGTCCGGATGCCCGCTTCTATTCGAGCACGATCAGCGTGGCGCCCTTCTCCACGGTCTGCCCGGCCTGTGCCTCGATGCGGGCGACCACTCCGTCCGCGGGGGCCTTCAGCTCGTTCTCCATCTTCATGGCCTCCACGATCACCACCCCCTGCCCCGCCCGAACCTGCTGCCCGACCTCGACCTCGACCCGCACCACCAGCCCCGGCATGGGCGCGGCGATGGTCTTCTCCGCCTCCAGGTCGGCGCCGCCGGTCATCTCGCGGATGGCGCGCGTCCGCTCGTCGATGGCGTCGGCCGTGAGGCGGGTGCCTTCCACGCTGATCTCCCAGCGGCCGCGGCGCTCGCCGGCCTGGGCGACGAACGGATGGGACCGCCCGTCCACCAGGAGGTTGCGGACCGGGGTGCCCGGGAGGGCGGCCATCTCGGCGTGCACCGGGGTGCCGTCGACGACGGGCGTGGGGCCGGTGAGGTCCACCTCGATCTCGCGGCCGGCGATGGTTACGAAGTATCGCATCTCGGCGATTCAGCTTTCTGTTGAGGACAGTACCACGACGCTCTCGACGTGCGCCGTCTGCGGGAACAGGTCGAACGAGCGGACGCTCTCCACGCGGAACGGCTCGCCCAGGCGGCGGAGGTCGCGCGCGAGCGTCGCGGGGTCGCAGGACACGTAGACGATTCGGCGCGGCGGGGCCGCCGCGAGCGCTTCCGCCACCTCCGGCGCCACCCCGGCGCGCGGCGGGTTCAGGATCACCAGGTCGGCCGGGAGGTGCTCCGGGAGCAGCGCCTCCACCGGTCCCTCCACGAAGGCGGCGCCCTCGGGGGCGCTCCGCTGCGCCTCCGCGACGGCCTCCGGGTCCAGCTCGATCCCGACGACGCTCGCCCCCGCGCGCGCGAGCCGGCGCGCGTGCAGCCCGATCCCGCAGTAGGCGTCCACCACGCGCAGGCCGGCGGGGTCCCCGATCCGCTCCATCACGTGCGCCTCCAGGAGCGCGGCGGCGCCGCGGTTCACCTGCAGGAAGGCGGCCCCGCTCAGCTCCACCGTCTCGTCGCCCCAGGTCTCCGGGAGGCCGGGGGCACCGGCGATCAGCGTGGGCGACGCCGCGCCGGGCCGGTGCCAGACGGCGACCAGCCCCGGGACGGCGTCCAGCAGCTCCTGCGGCCGTCCGGGCGAGAATCCGCCCTCCACCAGGAGGGAGACCTCGCCCCCGGCGCTGGCGCGCAGCGTCAGCCGGAGCTGGTCGCCGGAGGGGAGGCGGCGCGCCTCGGGGCCCCAGCTGGCGCGGACCGAGTCCCAGACGCGGGCGATGGGCTCCTCGGGGAGGAGGCAGCGGCCGTCCAGGTCCACGATGCGGTCCGGATCGCCCAGCGCGTGGAAGCCCGCGACCACCTCGCCGCGCCCGAGCCTGCGCAGCGCGAAGGAGACGCGGTTGCGGTAGCGGTGCTCCGACGGCGAGGGGACCACCTCCGGCGGCTCCGTGGGGATCTGGCCGATGCGGGTGAGCGCGTCCGAGACGATGCGGCCCTTGGCGCGGAGCTGCGCGTCGTACGTAAGGTGCTCCAGCGTGCACCCGCCGCACTCGGCGTAGAAGGGGCACGGCGCCTCCCGCCGGTCGCCGGACGGCTCCAGCACGCGCAGCAGGCGCCCCCGCGCCCAGCGGTCGCGGCGCTCGGTCAGCGCCACCTCCGCCAGGTCGCCGGGGGCGGTGCGGTGCACGAAGACCACGCGCCCGTCGGCGAGGCGCCCGACGCCCTCGCCCCCCGCGGCGATGGAGTCGATCCGCACCTCGGC
>DASYWD010000067.1 GCA_035936415.1 Longimicrobiaceae bacterium | reverse complement strand
GCGCCCTCCGGCGCCTGCGCCGCGGTCCCCGCGCTGGCGGTGGGCCAGGTGCACACGGCCGGCCCCGCGGCGGGGCAGGCGCTCTGCGTGGAGCAGCCCGGCGACTACACGCTGGTCGCGTTCTACGGGGCAGACACGGAGGGCGACCCCCTCCCGGTGGAGGTGAGCGCGACGGGGATCCAGGCCGTGGCGCCGCAGCCGAGCCCCTCGCTGAACCCGTCCGGTGCCGCTGCATTCTCCCTGGGCGGGACGCCGCCGCCGCCGCTCCGCGTGAACACGGAGTTCGAGCGCAGGATCCGCATGCAGGAGCGGGCGCTGGGCGCGCTGGTGCAGGGCGGCGGGAGCGCTCGCTTCTCCGCGGCGGCCGCCCCGCCGGACGCGACCCGCCTCTACCTGTCCGTCGTGCGGACCCGCTGAGCCGGCCTCCCCACGCGCGGAACGCCCCCCGCGGCCCAGGGCCGCGGGGGGCGTTCTCATTGCTGGGGACCGGTGCGGATCACATCCCCGCGTACTTGAGCCCGCTCCCGGTGTTGAAGAGCACCACGGAGTCCTCCGCGCCGAGCACCCCGGTCTCCCGGAGGCGCGGGATCGCGGCCGCGGTGGCGGCGCCCTCGGGGGCGCAGAAGATCCCCGTCGCCGCGCCGACCACGGGGGTCCACGCCCGCATCTCCTCGTCCGCGACGGCCACGGCGGCCCCGCCGGAGGCGCGCACCGCGTCCAGGATCAGGAAGTCGCCGACGGCGCGGGGGACGCGCAGCCCGGAGGCGTAGGTGTGCGCGTCCACCCACGGCTCCGCGTCCGCGGAGCCGCGCTCCCAGGCGCGCACGATGGGCGCGCACCCGGCCGCCTGCACGGAGATCATCTTGGGACGCGCCGGCCCGATCCACCCCAGGCGCTCCATCTCGTCGAACGCCTTCCACATCCCCACCAGCCCCGTCCCCCCGCCGGTTGGGTAGACGATGGCGTCAGGGAGCGTCCACCCGAGCTGCTCCGCCACCTCGTACCCCATCGTCTTCTTCCCCTCGGCCCGGTACGGCTCCTTCAGGGTGGAGAGGTCGAACCAGCCGTGCTCGCGGGCCCCCTCCGCGACGCGCACCGCGCAGTCGGTGATCAGCCCGTCCAGCAGCTCCACCTCCGCGCCGAGCGCCCGCATCTCCTCCACGATGGGCGCGGGCGTGTCGCGCGGCACCACCACGTGCGCCCGCATCCCGGCCGCGGCGGCGTACGCGGCGGTGGCGCTCCCCGCGTTCCCGGCCGAGGGGAGCGCCACCGCGGACACGCCCAGCTCCTTCGCGCGCGACACCGCCATGCACAGGCCGCGGGCCTTGAACGAGGCGGTGGGGTTCTGCCCCTCGTCCTTGATCCACACCCGCCCGACGCCGAGCCGGTCCGCCAGGCGCGGCGTCTCGATCAGCGGGGTCCACCCTTCGCCGAGCCGGACGGCGTGGGCCGGGTCGCGCACCGGGAGCAGCTCGGCGTAGCGCCACAGGTCCGCGGAGCGCCCGGCCAGCTCCTCACGGCGCAGGGTGCGGCCGATCCGGTCCAGGTCGTAGCGGGCATAGAGCGGCTTCTGGCAGCAGGCGGAGAGGCGCTGCAGCTCCTCGCTCTCGTGGCGCGCTCCGCAGCGGGTGCACTCCAGGTGCGTGGCTCCGCCCGCGGGGATGGGGGTGGTTACGGTCATGTATGAGCGTTGCGTGATTGTTCGAGCTGCGAGTTCGCTTATCGCCGCGGGGGCCGAACCGCCACGATCGTGTCGACCGGGCCGCCGCACTCCCCGCACGCGGCCGCGCTCCCCTCGGCGTAGCGGCTGCAGGTGGGGCAGAGGGAGACCAGCGGGCCCTCGGCCTCCGGGGCGGCGGGGAGGAGGAAGGCGCTGCCGTCTCCCGCCACCATGCGCAGCGAAGGGCCGGTGTAGAAGTGGGCCAGCAGGTCGCGGAGGTCCACCTCGGCGGCGTTCGCGACCACGTCCTCGCGCGTCACCGCGGTGCGGTTGCGGAAGCGGGCGCGCTCGGCGGTCCAGGTGCGCTCCACGCCGGCTTCCGGCGACAGCGTCGCCGTCAGGCCGCGCGACTCCAGCGTGAACGGGACGGAAAGGCGGGCGCGCAGGCGCTGCGCGGCCTCCCCCACCGCCCCCGCGGGGGCGAGCTGAGCTCGGTTCGCGGGGTGGATGGACGCGTCCACGAAGATCTCGGCGCGCGCGTGCGACCAGAGCGGGGTGCGCAGGTCGCCCACGTCGGTCTCCGCCACGGCGGTCAGGTCGTACGGCCGATCGACGGTGCCCACCTCGATGCGCGTCCCCGTCACCCCGGGCGCGCCGTCCAGCGCCTCCAGCAGCGCGGCGGCGAGGAGGTCGCGGCGCTCGCGGTGCGCAAGCTCGGACCAGCGGTCGGGATCGGACAGCTCGGGCCTGGACATCGGTGGAGCGTCGCTGCGGGTTCCGGGTGGTCGTGAGCCCGGAAGATGCCCCGGCGGGAGCGCCCCGTCAACACGGCGGCGCGGACGCAGCGGAAAGGAAGAAGCGGGCGTGGAGGAGGGGGGGGGGGGG
>DASYWD010000066.1 GCA_035936415.1 Longimicrobiaceae bacterium | reverse complement strand
AGGTCACGGAGGCGCGGACCGCGCGCCGCGCGGCGGCGAGGCCGGCCGGCTGCGCCGCGGCCACCACCGCCAGTGCCTGTCCCTGGCGGGTCCACCAGTGCTCGGTCTCCACCGAGACGGAGGGGAGCCGCTCGCGGAGGTGGCCGCGGAGGAGGCGCGCCGTCACGATGAGCGCCGCCGGGTCTGCGTCCGAGGCGGAGTAGCCCAGCCCGATCCAGCCGCGCGTGGCCTCCGGCGCCACCGGGGGCGACGCGGAGACGGTGTCCACGAGCCACTCCGCGAGCCCGCCGCCCGGCGCCGCCGGGAGCTGGGCGAAGGCGCTCCGCACCTGCCCCACCTGCACGTCGCCCACCGCGACCACGGCCACGCGCTCGGGGCGGTACATCTCCGCCCAGACCGCCGGGAGCACGTCGGCGGTGAGGCGCTCGGCGGACGCAGCGGTCCCGGCGGGGGAGAGGTCCGCGGGGAAGAGGCCTGCGCGCAGCAGCGCGCGCACGTGCCCGGACGCGGTCTCCCACTCGGCGTTCCGCTCGTCCCGCAGCTCGCGCGCGGCGGCCACGAGCTGCGACTCGGTGAAGCGCGGGGGGCGTAGCGTGGAGCGGAGCACCCCGGCCAGGTAGTCCAGCTCCGAGGCCGGTCCGGTGGCGGTGTACACGACGGCGTCGCCGCTGCGGGTGGCCTGGATCTCCCCGCCCACGCGCCGCACCTGCTCCCGCAGCGACGGGAGGAGGAGGTGCTGCAGGAGGTGCCCGGCCCCGGCGTACCCCGGCGGGTCGTCCGCCAGCACGGAGAGCCGGAGCGCGGCGAACGGGATCGCGGGCTGGCGGTGCACGGCCACCAGCCCCGCCCGCGCCTGGTCAGGGGGGGGGGAGGGGGCGGACGCCGCGGTGTCCGCCGCGGCGGTCGCGGCCCCGAGGGCGAGGGCGAGCAGGAGCATTTCTACAGGAGCCGGCGTGGGTCGGGCGTTTTCACGGTGCGTATAGGCCGGGCCGCCCCCGGAAGTTCCCGCCCGCAGGATGCGCAAAGGAGCGCCGTCGGGCGCTCCTTGCGGATCCACCGGGGCGGGCGGCCGTCCCGGGCCTAGTCGGGGATCGCGTCGTCGATGATGAAGTTCAGCGGGTCCACCGGGCGCCCGTTCACCTCCACCTCGTAGTGCAGGTGCGGGCCGCTCACCAGCCCGGTGGCGCCCACCTCGGCGATCGGCTGGCCGCGCTGCACCGCCTGGCCGATCTTCACCAGGAGCCGGGAGGCGTGCGCGAAGCGCGTCACGTAGCCGTAGCCGTGGTCGATCTCCACCACGTTGCCGTACCCGCCGGACTTGAAGCCGGAATAGCTGACCCGTCCCTTCGCCGGGGCCAGGATCGGCTCCCCGACCGGCGCGGCGATGTCGATCCCCTTGTGCGGGCGGGTGATGCGGAGGACGGGGTGCTGCCGGTTGCGGCTGAACAGGCTGGAGAGGTGTCCGGCGGAGGGTGCGATCGACGGGGTGGCTGCGAGCCGCTCCCGGTTGCTCTCCATGGCGTCGAGCGCCTCGTCCATGCTGTTGCGCAGCAGTGCGGCGCGGCGCATCAGGGTAGCGAGGTCGGTGGAGGTCTCGAAGACCTTCTTCCCCCGCTCGGGGCTCATCCGGAAGAGCGCCGCGGACTGGAGCGTGGCCGTCCCCGGCCCGCCGATCCCCACCCGCTCCACCGCCGGGTCGATCTTGGGGAGCCCCGCGACCACCCGGTACTTCTCCCCCTTCTGCGAAAGGTCCTCGATGGACTCGGAGAGCGTCTCCATCTGGGAGCGCATCTGGTCCACCTCGGCGGCCAGGAGCCGGTTCTCGCGCTCCAGCGTGGCGGCGCGGACGTGGTGCGCCTGCTTGACGAAGAAGCCGATGCTGAAGACAGCGAGGGTGAAGGTGCAGACCAGGGCGGTGGAGACTGCGACGCGGACGCTCCGGCTGGAGATCTGGATGGATCTGACGCGCTCGTTGTCGTGCGGGACGAGCATCAGCGTCCACTTGGATCGGGCCATGGATTCGGTTTTGGTCCGGAAGAAAGCTGCGGGAGTCGATGCTCCCGGGAAGAGTCCTGGTTGTAGCGGAGGAACGTACGATACAGCCGCGCGCGGGGAGTGTCAAGCAGCTTCACGTTTTGCGTGAACCCTCCCGAAAGGGGCGGGGCGCGGCGGCCCCCGTCGGCGCCACTTGCCAAGGTGGCGGGCCGGAGCCATCCTTGCACGCTTCCAGCGCCGCGACCGCAGTCCAGGCGCGGCTCCCCGACGAGACCGACAGAGCGCATGCCCAGCGAGCCCGACACCTTCTACGTCACCACGCCGATCTACTACGTGAACGATCGGCCGCACGTGGGCCACGTGTACTCCACCACGGTGGCCGACATGCTCGCGCGGTACCACCGCCTGCGCGGGGACGACACCTTCTTCCTCACGGGGACGGACGAGCACGCGGCCAAGGTGGTGACGGCGGCGGCGGAGCGGGGGCTGGGGCCGCAGGAGTGGGCGGACCGGAACGCCGCCGCGTTCCAGGAGGCGTTCGCGCGCCTGGGAGTCTCCAACGACGACTTCATCCGCACCAGCGAGGCGCGCCACCGTGAGCGCGTCACCGACTACGTGCGCCGGCTCCTGGACTCCGGCGACGTGTACTTCGGCGAGTACGAGGGGTGGTACGATGCGGGGCAGGAGGAGTACGTCCCGGAGAACAAGGCCAAGGAGTACGACTTCCGCTCCCCCATCAACGGGCAGCCGCTGGTCCGCAAGTCGGAGCAGAACGCCTTCTTCCGCCTGAGCGCCTACCAGGACCGCCTCCTGGAGCTGCTGGAGGACGGGCTGGTGCAGCCCGAGGCGCGCCGCAACGAGCTCCTCGCCCGCGTGCGGGAGGGGCTGAACGACGTGCCGGTCTCCCGCACGGGGACGCAGGGGTGGGGGATCCCCGTCCCCGGTCACCCGGAGCAGTCGATCTACGTCTGGATCGACGCGCTGATGAACTACCTGACCACGGTGGACACGGAGGAGCGGCGCAGGTACTGGCCCGCGGACGTGCACCTGATCGCCAAGGACATCCTCTGGTTCCACGGGGTGATCTGGCCGGCGCTCCTACTGGCGCTGGGCCGGCCGGTCCCGCGGCGGGTGTACGCCCACTCCTTCTGGATCGCGGACGGGCGGAAGATGAGCAAGTCGCTCGGCAACTTCGTCGACCTGGAGCGGATCGACGACTACGTGTCGCGCTTCTCCCTGGACGCGCTCCGCTGGTTCCTGGCGACGCAGGGGCCGCTGGGGACGACCGACGCCGACTTCGCCGAGGCCAAGTTCGTGGAGGTGTACAACTCCGACCTGGCGAACACCCTCGGCAACTCGTTCAGCCGCGTCGCCAACATGATCGGGCGCTACTTCGGCGGGGAGGCGCCCGCGCCCGGGGACGCCGGGGAGCTGCGGGCTGCCGCGGAGCGGTGCGTCGCGGCGTACCGGGAGGCGATGGGCGGGCTGCGGCTGGACGACGCGGCGGGGGCGGCGCTCGACCTGGTCCGCGAGATCGACGGCTACATCGAGCGGACGGCTCCGTTCAAGCTCGCCAAGGACCCGGAGCGGATGCCCGAGGTCGGGGCGATCCTGTACGACTGCGCGGAGGCCATGCGGATCGCGTCGCTCCTGCTCTGGCCGGTGCTCCCGGCGAAGATGGAGGAGGTGTGGCGGCGAACCGGGGGCGACGAGTACGCCTCCGCCATGGCCGACCGCGGACGGGGGCGGCTGGAGGAGTGGACCGCGTGGGGGCAACTGCGGCCAGGGACGGCCATCGCCAAGGGGGAGGCGCTGTTCCCGCGCCACCAGCCGTAGCGTCGCCCCGCAGTCCCGCAGGAACGGCGCGCCGGGCTCAGGCCCGGCGCGCCGTTCCCCTTCGTGAGCGGGTCCGGCTACGCGGCCTGGCTCACCAGCACGCCGTTCTGGTTGCTCACGCTCACCGAGCGGAGGCTGGTCAGGTCGAGCGTGGCCGCCTGGTAGCTTCCGTCCGCCTTCTGGGCCTGGCAGCTCAACACCACGCTGACGTCGCTGCACGACCGGGAGTAGCTGCCGCCCGGCACGAAGCCGTTCGGGCGCGTCGTGTCGCCGTCCGCGACCAGGCTGCCGTCGACGTTGCTGAACGAGACGTCGGTGAGAGCGGTAATGTCGATGCTCGCGGGGCTGAGCGTTCCGTCCTGCGTCCTGGCGTTGCAGGCCAGCATCACCTTGAAGTCCTTGCACGTCTGCCGGTAGCTGCCGGCCGGAACGAAGGCTCCCGTGTTGAACAGGGACAGGCCCGCGGCGGGATCCGGCTGCCAGGTGGTGCCGTAGACGGTGCGAACCAGGCGGTCGCTCTGGACGACCCAGGAGTAGTCCGTGTTCGTGGAAACCATCGTGACCTGCTTCCCGTCGGCGGTCACCACCAGCAGGTCGAAGGTCTCCGCGTCGCCGAGCCAGGCAAAGACGCCGCTCAGCGACGTGTAGTTGGAGAACGAGCTCAGGCTGAGGACGTCGACGACCTGGCCCGCAGGAACCTTGATCGAGTGGGCCTTGACCTGCGCGAGCACCGCCTCCGTGGCCTTGGTGACGGCGCTCGCGGCGCCGAACATGCTGCCGCCCAGCGAGGCCACGATCTTGAGGAAGTAATACAGGCTCTTCACGGTGTTCAGCGTGGCCGGCAGTTCCCCGGCCATCGCGACGGCGCGGATCTCACCGATCCCCACGGCCAGCGCGGCCACGTTGAAGCCGATGTCCGCTAGCATCCAGCCCGTCTTCTCCGCGGGAAGGACGTAGACGTCCTGGTCGAGCGAGTTCGCGATGTAGACGTGAGTCGCCATGGTGTTGCTCCCCTCTTCTGCCGTGTGGATGGAAGGCCTGCGTGGTGCTCCCGGCCGACCTCGCCGCATCGCGCGTGGCGGGGTCGTGTGGCGTCTTCGGCCGGTCGGGAGGATGTTCGTCTAAGAGGGTCGGCTCGTGGATGGCTCGACTTGAGCGGCTCCGTTGCCGCGTCTGCCGCGCTTCCAGGGGAGGGGGCCGAAAAGCGAAGGAGCCGCCCCGGTGGTCCGGGACGGCTCCTTCGCTGTTCTCTTGCCGTCTACGCCTGCGGGCCGCCTCTTGAGTCCTGGCCGTGACCGCCGCCGCGCCGGTCGTTGTGCACGCGCGGGCGGCGCGGGGGGCGCTGCTTCTCGGCGGGGGAGGGGAGGGGCTGCGAGGGAGCGGCGGGGGCGACCTCCCTCTCGCGCGGAGCGGCGGGGCCCGCGCCGGCCATCTCGGCGCGCAGCTCCTCCAGCTCCACCACGCGGCGCTGGCGGGACTCGTCCAGCAGCGTGACCTGGTTCTTCCAGATGTCGATCCCGATCACCTTCTCGGTGCCCTTCGACGTGCGGACCATCTTCCCCTCCCGCGGGAAGCGCTTGCGGGCGGCCAGGTAGGCGTCGTGCTCGTAGGTGAGGCAACACATCAGCCGGCCGCAGGTGCCGGAGATCTGCGTGGGGTTCAGCGACAGGTTCTGGTCCTTGGCGAGCTGCAGGGAGATGGGCTTGATCTCGCGGAGCCAGGTGGAGCAGCACAGCTCGCGCCCGCACCGCCCCACGCCTCCCAGGAGCGCCGCCTCGTCGCGCACGCCGATCTGCTTCAGCTCGATCCGGGTGCGGAAGGTGCGGGCCAGGTCGCGGACCAGCTGCCGGAAGTCCACCCGCCGCTCGGCCGTGAAGTAGATGGTCAGCTTGTTCCGGTCCCACTGCCACTCCACCTCGCTCACCTTCATCTTCAGGCCGTGCTGCTCCACCATCTCGCGGGTGGTGCGGCGGACCCGCTCCTCGTCCGCCCGGAGCACGTGCAGCGCCTGCACCTCGCCCGGCTCGGCGCGGCGCAGGACGCGCGCGGCGGGAGCCTCGTCCTCACTTGCGCCCTCGCCCTTGCAGCTGGAGCACTTCTTCGCGGCGACGCCCCCCACCGAGCGCACCCGGCCCAGGTCGCGCCCCCGCTCCACCTCCACCAGCACGTACTCCCCCACCCGGAGCTCGGCGTCCGTGGTGCGGAAGTAGGCGCGGTGGGTCCCCTTGAACGCCACCTCGACGACGCGCGGAAGCTCGCGCAGGTCGGGGCGTGGCTGGAATACGGGCAACGGAAGGCTCACGGTACCACCTCATCTATTGCGGAGCGCCGCGCCCGCGGGGGCAGCGGCGCCTCGGGTAGCTCGCGGGGTCAGCGGACGGTGCGCCACTCCCCCATGGACATGTACTTCTCCCAGCGGGCGGGGCGCAGCTCGTCCACGGGGACGGCGCGCAGCTCCGCCAGGTGCCGGACCAGCGCGTCGCGGAGCGCGTCCGCGGTGGTCTCCCAGTCCGAGTGGGCGCCGCCGGCGGGCTCCCGGACGATGTCGTCGATCACGCCCAGCCGCTTCAGGTCGGGCGCGGTGATGCGCAGCGCGGCGGCGGCCTTGTCGCGCTCCGTGCCGGACTTCCAGAGGATCGCCGCGCACCCCTCCGGCGAGATCACCGAGTAGACGGCGTTCTCGAGCATCAGCACGCGGTCGGCCACGCCGATGGCGAGCGCGCCGCCGGAGCCGCCCTCCCCGATGACCACGGCCACGGTGGGGACGCGGAGCCCCGCCATCTCCCGGAGGTTGCGGGCGATGGCCTCGGCCTGACCGCGCTCCTCCGCCCCCAGCCCCGGGTATGCGCCCGGGGTGTCGATCAGCGTCACGACCGGACGGCCGAACTTCTCGGCCAGCTTCATGAGCCGGAGCGCCTTGCGGTATCCCTCGGGGTGCGGCATCCCGAAGTTCCGCTTCAGGTTCTCCTTCATGTCGCGGCCCTTCTGCTGGCCGATCAGCATGACGGTCTCGCCGTCCAGCCGCGCCCACCCGCCGACGATGGAGTCGTCGTCCCGGTACATGCGGTCGCCGTGCAGCTCCACGTAGTCCGCGAAGATCAGCTCCGCGTAGTCGAGCGTGTACGGCCGCCGGGGGTGCCGCGCCACCTGCACCCGCTCGATGGGGCTCAGGTTGCGGAAGGTGTCCTGCTTGAGCTCCACCAGCTTGCGCTCCAGGGAGCGGAGCTCGGCGGAGACGTCCAGCCCGCGCTCACGCGCCAGCGTGCGGAGCCGGGCGATCTGCTCCTCCACGTCGGCGATGGCCCGCTCGAAATCCAGATGGGCTACGGTAGCCAAGTATCCTCGCTGTCGCTCGGTTATCCTCTGACCAGCTTCACCCGCTCCTCCCCCAGCACCCCCCGCAGCTCCGTCAGCAGCACCTCCGTCGGCGCCACCCGCACCGTTCGCGAGCGGAGCCGGGGCTCGTCGCCCGGGGGGAGCGTGCCGCCGTTGCGCCACACCACCACCAGCGGGCCCGGCCCGGGGTTCCGGGCGAAGCACTCCTTCGCCTGCTGGATCCGGAGCGCGTCGGTGCCGTCGGCGCCCAGCTCGACACAGACGCCCACCTCGCCGCTCTCGCGAAGGTCCGCCAGGCGCACGGCGCCGTCCAGGAACATGGGCGGGTCCTCCTCGTCGCGCTCGCGGCCGGAGACGGCGCCCCGGATCAGCACCGGCGTGTCCTGCTGCAGCACGTCCTTCCACCGCGCCCACGACTCGCCGAAGGCCAGGACCGTGGCCGTGCCGTAGAAGTCCTCCACCGTGATCCGGCCCCACTCGGAGCCGTCCTTCTTGGAGATCTGGCGCGCGGCCTCGGTCACCACGCACGCCAGCTCCACCTTCTGGTCGCGGTGCTCCCTGAGGTTCGCGGTGTTGACCCGCTCGAACAATGCCACGTCCTCGCGGAACTTGTCCAGGGGGTGCCCGGAAATGAAGAAGCCCAGGATCTCCTTCTCCCGCGCCAGCCGCTCGCCCTCCTGCCACTTCTCCACGGGGGGGAGCGCCGGCTCCGCGATCCCCGCGGTGTTCCCCACGTCCCCGCCCATCAGGTCGCCGAACATGCTCTCCTGCGCGCTCTCGCGGTCGCGCTGCGCCTGCTGCGCCGCCGCGAAGGCGGCGTCCAGACCGGCCAGGAGCTGGGCACGCCCGCCGCCCTGGTCGAAGCCGTCCAGCGCCCCGGCGCAGATCAGCGCCTCGATCACCCGCTTGTTGCAGAGCCGCAGGTCGATCCGGCAGAGCAGGTCGAACATGGAGGTGAACGGCCCCTCCGTGATCCGCGCGGCCAGGATGGAGCGCACCGCGCCCTCGCCGACGCCGCGGATGGCGCCCAGCCCGAAGCGGATCTTCCCCACGCCCTCGCCGACGACGTTGAACTTCCAGTTCGACTCGTTGACGTGCGGGGGGAGCACCTCGATCCCCTCGCGGCCCACGCGGGGGAGGTACTTCCCCATCTCCCGGCACTGGGCGATGTACGACACCACGTCGTCGATCTTGTCCACCACCGACGACATCAGCGCGGCCATGAACTCGGCCGGGTAGTGGCACTTCAGCCACGCCGTCTGGAAGGCCAGCAGCCCGTACGCGGCGGAGTGCGACTTGTTGAAGCCGTAGCGGCCGAACGCCTCGATCTGTTCGGCGAGGTCCTGGACCATCCTGCGGTCGTGTCCCTTCTCCACCGCCTTCTCCACGAACTTCCCCAGCTCCTTGGCGATCAGCTCTGCGTCCTTCTTGCCCACCGCCTTCCGGAGCACGTCGGCTTCGGCCAGCGACAGCCCGCCCAGGATCTGCGCGATGCGCATCACCTGCTCCTGGTAGACGATGACCCCGTAGGTGGGCTCCAGCACGTCGACCAGGCTCTCGTGCGGGTAGACCACCTTCTCCTGCCCCAGCTTGCGCCGGATGTAGACGAGGTCCATCCCCATGTCGAGCGGGCCGGGGCGCACCAGCGCGTTGGCGGCCACCAGGTCGTCGAAGCGGTCCGCCTTCATGGCGCGGATCTTCTCCGTCGCCAGCGCGGATTCGAACTGGAACACGCCGGCGGTGCCGCCGCGCGCCAGCATCCGGTACACCTCGGGGTCGTCCAGCTCGATGTCCTCGGCCCGGGCGTACTCCTTCCCGGTGTCGGGGTGCCGGAGCGCGCCGTGGCGCTCGCGGATGGCGGTCACGGCGTCGTAGATCACCGTGAGCGTCTTCAGCCCCAGGAAGTCCATCTTGAGCATCCCCGCCTTCTCCAGGCAGGTCATGTCGTACTGCGTGACGATGATGCTCTCGCCGCTGCCGCCCGACCCCTTGGTGCTCTGCGTGCAGATGGGGACGTACTCGTCCAGCGGCCCCGGCGCGATCACCACGCCGGCCGCGTGCACGCTGGAGTGCCGCGAGAGCCCTTCCAGCGTGGTGGAGTAGTCCAGGAGCTGCCGGTAGCGGTCCTCCTTGTCGTACAGCTCCTTGATCTCCGGGATCTTCTCGACGGCCTCCTGCACGGTGAGCGAGTACGCCGGGCCGTTGGGGATCAGCTTCGCCAGCCGGTCCGTCTCCGCGGGGAGGAAGCCCAGGGTGCGCCCCACGTCCTTGACCACCGCGCGCGACTTCATCGTCCCGAAGGTGATGATCTGCCCCACGGCGTCTCGGCCGTACTTCTCGCGCACGTACTCGATGACCTCGCCGCGCCGTTCGAAGCAGAAGTCCACGTCGATGTCGGGCATCGACACGCGCTCCGGGTTCAGGAAGCGCTCGAAGAGGAGGTCGAACTTGATGGGGCAGCAGTCGGTGATCCCCATGCAGTACGCCACGATGGATCCCGCCGCCGAGCCGCGCCCCGGCCCCACCGGGATGTCGCGCCTGCGGGCCTCGCGGATGAAGTCCGCCGTGATCAGGAAGTAGCCGGAGTAGCCCAGCTTGGTGATGACGTCCAGCTCGTACTCCACGCGCTCCACGATCTCCGCCGGGAGCGCCGCCCGGACCTCCTCCTCCGAATGCGGCGCGATCTCGCCGGCTGGTCCCTGCGCTCCCCCTGCCCCCTGTCCGTAGTGCTTCAGCGCCCCGCTCCACACCCAGGCGCGGAGCATCTCGTCCTCGGTCGCGAAGCCCTCCTCCTGCACCGGGAAGGCGGGGACGTGGTATCCCTTGGGGTATGACCAGTTGATCTCGTCCGCGATGCGGAGCGTGTTCTCCAGCACATCCGGGCGCCCGGGGAAGCGCTCCGCCATCTCCGGTCCGCTCTTGAAGTAGAGCTGGTCGTCGTACTTCATCCGGTTGGGGTCGGAGAAGTCCTTCCCCAGCCCGATGCAGAGCAGGACGTCGTGCGCCTGGTGGTCTTCCGCCCGGAGGAAGTGGGTGTCGTTGGTGGCGACGACCGGCGCACCCATCTCCTCCGCCAGCTTGAAGATGCGGCGGTTCAGCTCGTCCTGGCCCTGGGAGTCGTGGCCCTGCACCTCCAGGTAGTAGCGGTCGCGGAACACCTCCTGGTGCCACGCCACGGCCTCGCGCGCCTCGTCCCAGCGGTCCTCCATCAGGTGCTGGGCGACCTCGCCGGCCAGGCAGGCGGAGGTGACGATCAGCCCTTCGCCGTACTGCCGGAGCACCTCGCGGTCGATGCGGGGCTTGGAGTAGAAGCCCTCCGTGTAGCCGATGGAGGTCAGCTTGGTGAGGTTCTTGTAGCCCTGGAAGTCGCGGGCGAGGAGCACCAGGTGGTAGTAGCCTTTCTCCCCCTTGGCCTTGGCGCGGTCGTGTCGGCTGTTGGGGGCGACGTAGGCCTCCATCCCCACGATGGGCTTGATCCCCGCCTTCTTCGCCTGCTCCTGGAACACCCACGCGCCGAACATGCAGCCGTGGTCGGTGAGCGCGAGCGCCGGCTGCTCGAACTCCTTGGCGCGCTTGATCAGGTCCCCGATACGGTTGGCACCGTCGAGGAGGGAGTACTCGGAGTGGCAGTGCAGGTGGCAGAAGCCGCACATATCGGGACGGAGACCTTGCGCAGGCGAACTGGACATGGCGACGGATCATCAAGCCATACAACGAGTTGGCGAGATCGTTCCGGCGCGGGGCGGGCCGCCCCTCGATTCGAAATATCGCCCCCGGCGGGGTGTTCGGGCAAGTCGCTGAGCCAGGCTCAGCTCCCGGGGGGCCGCACGGCAGCGACCGGGAGACCCCGCGCGTCCGCCCACGCCTCCCACTCCTCGGCCGTCCTGGCACCGAACGCCGCCGCAAGCGCGGGGCGTGTCAGCTCCTCCAGTCCCAGCTCCTCCCGAAGCCGCGACGCGAAGTGCGGCTCCAGAGCGGCCACCGCGACGACCCCTTCGCGCGACGGGTAGACGCCGTAAGCGGGGAATCCCCCGGCGAGCAGCCCGCCGGGCGCGGTGAGGCCGTGCCGCAGCGGTGCCGCCAGCTCGGCGGCCGCATCGGAGAGGGCGACCTCCGCGTAACCGGCGGCGCCGCCGCGCTCCCGGGCCAGGAGTAGCGCCAGCGCGGCGCTCGCCGCCCGTTCCGCGCTCGCCAGGTCCGCCAGCAGCGTGCGCGGGAAGCAGCCGGGATCCAGCAGCCCCTCCGTGGCCTGGTAAGTGAGGTCGTGCCCGGCCCGGTCCCGCTCCGCGCCCGGATAGCCGAAGATCGCCACCTGGCTGAGCCGGGGGTGCCGCGCGTGCAGCGCCTCCCAGGCGAGCCCCAGCCGCCCGAGCGCGGAAAGGCGGAACGAGGTCAGGAGCAGGTCCGCGTCCGCGAGCATCTCCTCCAGCCGCCCCCGTCCGGCCGGCTCCTTCAGGTCCAGCCGGACGACCTCCTGACCGTCCGCCAGCTCCCGGTACCAGTCCGGCGCGTACCTCTCCAGCGGGTCCCCCGCGGGGGGCTCCACCTTCACCACCCGCGCACCGAGGCCCCGGAGCCGCGCGGCGGCGACCGGTCCGGGGACGTTGGCCGCGAGCGAGACGACGGTCAGGCCGTGCAGGGGGTGTGCGGGGGCGGGCATGGAGGTCACGGGAGTGCGGGTGAGGTATGGGCGGCGTCGCGGAGGCGGAAACGTCGAGGGCGCCCCGGGTGGGGGCGCCCTCCGTGCAGGGGTGCGGCTGCCGAACGGCTCAGCCGCTCGCTCCCAGCTGCGTCGCGACGCGGGTGCCGGAGATCGGCTCGCCCGAGTGCTTCTCGCCCGGCCCGGGCTTCGGGGCCAGGTTCCCGTCCGGCACCGCCTGGATCGCCCCCTCCTCCAGCCACCTGTACTTCCCCTTGAGGACGTCCTGGGCCACACGGTAGGTGGGGTCGTCGGCGTTGGTCCACAGCTCCGAGAAGAGCGTGCGGATGCGGAGCCGCGAGCGGAGGCAGAACAGGTCGGCCAGGCGCATCGCCTCGGCGCCGTGCGGCTCGTTCCGCAGCGCCTGGGCGCGGACGCAGGCGGAGGACATGGCGTACAGCTCCGCGCCGATGTCCACGAAGCGCCCGAGCAGCGCCTGCTTCCGCTCCAGCTTGGCCTGGTACTGCGTCATCGCCCGGAACATGCTGCGGGCCAGCTTGCGCGAGGTCCGCTCCACGAAGCGCAGGTGCTTCGCGTTGCGCCCGAACTCGCCGTACGAGGGGAGCTGCCCCTTGCCGAAGAACTGCTTGGGGAGCCAGGTGGCGTAGAACGCCCCCGCCTTGGCCATGGCGCCCATCTTGTCGGCAGCGCTCGCCTTGGGGTTGATCAGCTCGCCGGCCACCGCCAGGTGCGTGTCCACCGCCTCGCGGGCGATGAAGAGGCGCATGATCTCGGAGGTGCCCTCGAAGATGCGGTTGATGCGGAAGTCGCGGAGCATCCGCTCCACGGCGATCGGCACCTCGCCGCGGGCGGCGAGCGAGTCCGCGGTCTCGTAGCCCCGCCCGCCGCGGATCTGGAGCAGGTCGTCGATGATCCGCCACCCGATCTCGGTGGTCCACAGCTTCGCGATGGCCGCCTCCAGGCGGATGTCGTTGCGCGCCTGGTCGGCCAGCGCGGAGGAGAGCTCCGCCATGGACTCGATGGCGAAGGCGTCCGCCGCCATTCCGCCGATCATCTGCGCCACCGCCTCGTGCTTCCCGACCGGTGCGCCCCACTGCACCCGCTCCGAAGCCCACTTGCGCGCGATCTCCACCGCGACCTTGGCGCCGTACGCGGCGCTCATGGGGAGGGTGAGGCGGCCGGTGTTCAGCGTGATCAGGGCCAGCTTGAGCCCCTTCCCCTCGCCCCAGATGATGTTCTCGCGGGGGACCCGGACGTTGTCGAAGCGGATGACCGCGTTCTGGATCGCCTTCAGCCCCAGGAAGCGGCAGCGGTGCGTGACCTGCACTCCGGGTGCGTCGGCCTCCACGACGAAGGCGGTGATCTGCGGGATCTCCCTGCCGTTCTTCACCTTGGACGGGGTGCGCGCCATCACCACCAGGAGCTCGGCCATGGTGCCGTTGGTGCACCAGAGCTTCTCGCCGTTGAGGATGAACGCCTCGCCGTCGTCGGTGGGGACCGCGGTGGTGGTCATCGCCGCCGGGTCGGAGCCGACCTCCGCCTCCGTGAGCGCGAAGGCCGAGATGGCCCCCTTCGCCAGGCGCGGGAGGTACTTCTTCTTCTGCTCCGGGGTGCCGAACATCTTGAGCGGCTGCGGCACGCCGATGGACTGGTGGGCCGAGAGGAGGGCGGTGAGGTTCCCGTCCATGCTGGTCACCATCCCGATGGTGCGCCCGTACCCCAGCTGGGAGAGACCGATCCCGCCGTACTCCTCCGGGATCTTGAGGCCGAAGGCGCCCAGCTCGCGGAGCCCCTGCACCACGTCCTCGGGGAGCTCGCCGGTGCGGTCGATCGCGTTCGAATCGACGTTCTCTTCCAGGAAGGTGCGGAGCTTCGCCATGTAGGCGTCGGTCTTGCGCCGGTCTTCCGGGCTCTGCTGCGGGTACGGATGGATCAGGTCCAGGCGGAAGTTGCCCAGGAACAGCTCGCGCACGAAGCTCGGAGCCGTCCACTCGGTCTCGCGGGCGGCCTCGGCGACTTCGCGCGACTCCTGCTCGCTGGGAGCGCTCCGGCCGTTGGTGTTGCTCATCTGCACTCTCCTCGGTATGGGATCGGGAACCCGTCGCACCGCAACATGTGCACCGCCAGCCTGCATCTCCGCTCAACTTAGAGGTGAGCCCCACTCAGGCAATAGGCGGCCGCGGACCCCTGTTCCTTCCGGCCAGCCGTGTCGGCTTCCGTATGCAAAGGGGCGTAAAAAGAGCTTAAATGCGGGGAAACAGATTGGGCGGCCCTCCGGGAGGAGGTCTACCTTTCCCTGGCCCGCCAAAGCCAGGTGGTTCACCTCATCCCGAAGGACACGCCCATGAAGAGCTCCAGGACCTTCCTCGCCCTCGCCGTGCTCGGCCTCGCCGCTGCCTGCACCGCCGCCGAGCCGACCTCCCCGTCCGCCGGGGCCGGCCGTCCCCACACCAGCGCCTACGGAGGGTCCGGGTACGGCACCCCCTCCGACACCACCCCGCCGCCGCCGAACCCTGACGGGGAGAGCTGATCCCGGCCGGGGTGGGCGGCCGTCAGCCGCCTACCCCGGCGTGCTCGTCGAGCGTCTGGACGATCCCGGTGGCCAGGTCGCTCATGTCCGCGTACCCCGCTTCTCTGTCCCGGGCGCCGACGTCCACCCCGCGCTCGTTCCGCACCGCCTCGAGAATGCTGCGCGCGGTGTGCGCCATCTGCGCCTGCTGGCGCGCAGTGGCGAGCTCCTCGGCCGTCCGTGCCGCCTCCTCGGCTTCGGCCCACCGGCCGAGGCTGGCCGCCCCCCGTGCCAGGTCGCACAGCACGGCTGCCGCCTGCTCGGCCGTTTCGGTGCCGCGCGCCATCCTCCAGATCTCGTCGCGCACCCCCTCGAACGCGACGCGGTCCCCGACGCCGCCCGCAGCCCGCGCGATGCTCCCCAGGACCGCCATCCGATCCACCGGCGCCGACATGTGCGGCAGGAGCGCCTGGGAGACGGCGAGCGCCGGGGCGAACTGTCCACGCGAGGACCAGAAGTAGGCCACGTCGTGGGCGAACACCGGGACGCGCGGGTTCTCGGAGTCGTAGGCCCCGTGGGCTGCGCGCGCGAGCGACTCCGCCTCGTCGTGCTGCTCGCTGAGCCCGGCGATCACGAACAGGTTGTGCAGCGATCCGGCGAGCACGGCGCGGAGGCTGTGCCGCTTCGCCGCGCGGTAGGCGCGGATGCTGAGCTGCTTGGCGACGGGGAGGTTGCCCCGCTGCATGTACAGGTTCGCCAGCGCCAGGAAGGCCTCGGAGTACGAGGTCCAGTCGCGCGCCTGCCGGGCGAGGCCGATGGTGCGCCGGAACCAGGTCTCGGCGCGCGCGTACTCCGCGCGCCGGCGGGCGAGCACCCCCACCCGCAGCCCGGCGGCGGCGTTCCCCGGGCAGGCGAACGCCGCCGCCTGCGCGAATGCCAGCGCGGTGGCGAGCACCCCCTCGCTCTCCGCCCACTGGCTCACTTCGCGGCACGCCAGCATCACCTGCTCGGAGGGAGTCCCGGCCGGGTCCTCCAGGATCCGCGCGATGGTCGTCAGCGGCCCCAGCGCCGCCGGGGCCGGGCGCGCCGCCGGGCGC
>DASYWD010000065.1 GCA_035936415.1 Longimicrobiaceae bacterium | reverse complement strand
TGCCCCGCCCTCCTCCGGCCGCCCCACCGCCCGCACCACTTCCACCCCGGGAACCAGCGCGGCCAGGGAGTCCGCAAGATCCGCTCCGGCCCCCACCAGGAGCACGGAGCCCCACGCCTCCGTGAGCCCCAGCAGCGCCGCCAGGCGCACCGCCTCCTCCTCCCCGCCCCGCGCGCCCTCCGCCTCCGGGAGCCGCTCGCCGCCGGGAACGCGCAGGTCCGTCTCCCCCCCGCGGATGGGGTACGCCTCCCGGCAGTTGGCGCACCCGAGCCGTCCCCCGGAAACGCGCCGGTCCTCCACGCCGTCCGCGAGGAGGACCAGCCCGAACTCCGGCCCGCACCGCGGGCAGCGGAGAACGTCGGTGAGGAGGATGTGCATGGTCGGGAGTGCGAAAGTGCGGGAGTGTGAAAGTGAACGGCGGGCGCCGCGGCTCGCGTTGGCGCCCGCGTGAGGGATGCGAGCCCGAAGGGGCGAGACTCCGCGGCCGTTTGCGGAGGCTCGCCGCCGTTAGCCAGCGTTGTTTGCTGGCTTACGGCGCCGCAGCCCGGCCCCCCGCCAGGGGGGACACGCCCAAACGCTCACCGGTCGTCCCGTCCCGCAGCGCTCAGAAGAAAAGCGTCTTCTCCGAGTACTGCGCCCACTGGTTCGGGGTCTCCCAGACGCGCACGTACAGCACGTGCTCGCCCTCGGCGCCCAGCCTCCGCCGCAGCTCCTCGAAGATGTACCGCGCCTGGTTCTCGGCGCTCGTCTCGGTCTCCAGGAACGGGGGGAGGTCGTTCAGGTTCTCGTGGTCCAGCTCGTCGGCGATGGAGCGCAGGTGGCGCTTGGCGTCGGTGAAGTCGTACGCCATGCCGCCCTCTCCCAGCGCGTCGAACGCGAGGCAGGCCTCCACCTCGTAGCGGTGCCCGTGCAGCCGCTCGCACTTCCCCTTGTAGCTGCGCAGGAAGTGGGCGGAGTCGTAGTGCGCCCGGACGTTGATCAGGTACATGACCCTACCCCGCGGACTGGACGGCGATGACCGGGATCTCCACCCCGGCCGGCTGGGCGGCGGCGAAGAGGACCGCCCGCGCCACGTCGTCGGGCGAGAGCATCTGCGCGCGCGAGGGGAGGTCCGCCCTGCCGTCCGGATCGATGGGGTCCCAGAGCGCGGTGTCGGTGGCGCCCGGCTCCACCAGGGTCGCGCGGACGCCGGTGCCGCGGGTCTCCTGCACCAGCACCTCGTGGAGCCCTCGCAGCCCGAACTTGGAGGCGGAGTAGGCGCCGTTCTCCGGGAAGGCCACGCGGCCGGCGACGGAGCCGATGTTGACCACGTGCCCGGAGCGGCGGGCCAGCATCAGCGGGAGGAGGGCGCGCACCAGCAGGAACGGCCCGCGCAGGTTGACGGCGATCTGCCGCTCGAAGGTGTCCGGGTCCGTCCGGGCGAGCGGCGCCAGCGCGAAGGCGCCGGCGGCGTTCACCAGGATGTCCGGCGTGTCCCCCAGCAGCTCGGTCACGTACCCCACCAGCCCGTGGACGGCCGCCGGCGAGGTGACGTCGGCGGGGATGCAGTGCCCCCCCACCTCCCCCGCGGCCCGCGCCAGCTCCCGCTCCGTGCGGGCCACCATCCCCACCCACGCGCCGGCCCGCGCCAGCTCCCGCGCCACCGCCAGACCGATCCCGCGCGAGGCGCCCGTGACCAGCGCCGTCTTCCCCCGCAGCTGCTCCTCCATCGTCCCCCCGTCCGAAGTTCGCCGAAAAGTGGGCCGACTCAGCCCATCACGCCGTTCACCATGCAGAGCCGCAGGAACTCCTCCCGGGTCCGCTGGTCGTCCAGGAACACCCCCTTCACCGCGCTGGTGATCGTCTTGGAGTTCTGCTTCTCCACCCCGCGCATCATCATGCAGAGGTGCGCGGCCTCGATCACCACGCCCACCCCCTGCGGCTCCAGCACCTCCTGGATAGCCGTGGCGATCTGCTCGGTGAGGCGCTCCTGCACCTGCAGCCGCCGCGCAAACACCTCCACGATGCGCGGGAGCTTGGACAGCCCCACGATCTTGCCGTTGGGGATGTAGGCGACGTGCACCTTGCCGAAGAAGGGGAGCATATGGTGCTCGCACATCGAGTACATCTCGATGTCCTTCACCAGCACCATGTTGTGGTGCTCCTCGTCGAAGATGGCGTCGCCGATCACGTCGCGCACCCCGAGCTGGTAGCCGCGGGTGAGCCAGCGGAGGCTCTTCTCCACGCGCTCGGGCGTCTTCAGCAGCCCCTGGCGGTCCGGGTCCTCCCCGAGCTCGCCGAGCAGCTCGCGCACGCGCTCCTGGAAGGGCGTGGCCTCCGTTTCTTCCCCGCCCAGCTCCGAGTGCGGGATCTCCCTCTCTATGATGGACATCTACTCCCCCGTGTATTCTGCGGAATTGCGCGGCGTCTCCTCCAGCACCAGGCGGACCAGCCGCCCGGAGGGGACCCGCGGCGCGAGCCGGTTCCAGATCGCCACCACCAGGTTCTCGGTGGAGGGGATCGTCCCCTGCAGCCAGGGAACGTCCAGGTTCAGGTTGCGGTGGTCCAGGTCGCGGACCACTTCCTCGGCGGCATCGCGCAGGTGACCCAGGTCGACGACGTACCCGGTGGCCGGGTCGGGCTCGCCCTCTACGGTGACGGCCAGCTCGTAGTTGTGCCCGTGCCAGTTCGGGCTGTTGCACAGGCCGAACACCCGCCGGTTCTCCTCGTCGGAGAGCGCGGGGTTGTGCAGGCGGTGCGCCGCGGAGAAGTGGACGCGGCGCGTTACGCGGACGACGGGCACGGGGCCTCCCGGGTGGTCGCCGAAATGAACGACGGGCCAGCCTCGCTCGCGAGACCAGCCCGTGTCGGGGCGCGCCGGGAAGGATTTTTGAAGCCTGTTGTGAACAGTTTGGAAAGCGTCCCCGCGGCTTCCGCCTTCCCCCGGAGGGGCGTGGCGTCGGCCGCAAGAGTCGGCCTCCGGCTTCAAAAGCGTTGGCTCAAAAATGGGGCTTCCCGGCGCGTCTGACGGCGACAAGTATAACCCGGCGCTCCCGGAGGGTCAAGGATTCCCGGGCTCGGCCGGCGAGCGCACCGGACGCAAAAAACGCCTGTGCGGACCGCTCTCCGCGCTGCGTGGTATCAGCGTGGAGACGCCGGCGCCCCGTACTCCGCCCCGGAGCCATGCCCGAAGCCGCAGAGGTCCTCCGCGCCGCCGCCGAGCGCGGCCACCGCCTCACCCGCCCCCGCCGGCGGGTGATCGAGGCGCTCGCGGGCGCGCCGGAGCCGCTCAGCGCCCGCGCGCTACACGAGGCGGTGGGGACCGACCGGATCGACCTGGTCACGGTGTACCGCACGCTCGACTGGCTGATGGAGATCGGCCTGGCGCGCCCGGTGCTCACCGGCGAGGGCGCGGAGCGGGTGGAGCTGGTGCCGGCGGAGCGCCACACCCACCACCTGGTGTGCGACGCCTGCGGGGCGGTGCGGACGGTGTCCATCTGCGGGCTCGACCGCACCATCTCCGAGCGGATCGAGCGGGAGCACCGCTTCACGGTGGACCACCACCAGCTGATCTTCCACGGCCGCTGCGGGGAGTGCTCGACGGAGCGCGGCCAGACGGGGTCCTGAGGCTTTCTGCTCAGAGCCTGAGCGCGAGGCCCAGGTTCAGCATCACGATGTGGGTGCGGTTGTAGGCCACTCCGGTGGCCAGGGCGCGACCGGAGTGGAGCTCGATGGCCCGGCTCAGGCGCGCTCGCTCGTGATCCCGGTTCCAGAAGGGGATGTAGTCCTCCAGCGAGGCCTGCAGGACCAGGTTCCTCGATCCGACCGGGAACTGGGCCCGGTAGGCCAGATGCATCCCCCAGCTCTCCTCCACGTCGTCGTCCGCGAGCGCGAGCACGCTCCCACCGAACTCCTGCCGGATCCGCGCGGCCCCGGCGACCAGGTAGCCCGCCGGAATCACTCGCGGCGTGGGCCAGTCCTCGTCGACCTTCATGTCCGGCAGCCGGACGGATAGATCGGCGTGGAAGAACCAGGCCGAGGGTCCCTCCGCCGAAATGTGCGCGAGCACGCCGTCATCGGTCAGGAGGAGCACGCCGATCGGGTCGCCTGCCGTGTAGAGGAAGCCGCCCGAGACGCCGACGGGACCCACGAGCCGCAGATCCGCCTCCACCCCGGCCACGCCACCGGCAACCCGGTCCGGGCCGAGCTCGACGACCGCGGGCAGGAGCAGGGAAGGAACGACCACGGTGGTCCGTTGATCGCGCGCGAGCGGCGTCCGGACACCCAGGACCGGGGCCAGGGTGAGACGGGCAGGAGAGACTCGCTCCTGCGCGGGTGCGGCGAACGCCAGGCCCAAGAGGCCCAGCAGGGCGAAGAGGATCGGGCGAGCCATAGGGATACTCCTGAGGCAGGTCCCTCCGAATCAACCGCAAGTTCCGCGCACAAGGATGCTCTGACCCGCGCTCCGATCGGCTGCCGGTGCCACCACTTGGACCGGTTTCCGCTCGGGTGGAGAGACCCCCTCACCCGGCGCTGCGCGCCACCCTCTCCCCGCAAGGGGGAGAGGGTTGAGGCCCCTCTGTCGTTCTCCCCTCCCCCTTGC
>DASYWD010000064.1 GCA_035936415.1 Longimicrobiaceae bacterium | reverse complement strand
CGCCGGGGCCCCGCCCGCCGGACCGCCGCCGAGCGACGGTCAGGCCGCCACCGCCGCCTCCTCGCGCGCCGCTTCCGCAACCTCGCCGGTGACGTAGGCGCGCGCCTCGGCGATGGCGTCCGCCACCACGGACGCCGCGTGGTGCACCTGCTCGTCGGTGTGCGTGGCCATCACCTGCATGCGGAAGCGCGCCCCCTTGAGCGGCACGGCCGGGAACTCCACCAGGTTGGCGAACACGTGCCGCCCGGCCACCAGGCGCCCCGCGATCCGGGCCGTCGGTGCGTCGCCGATGGGCACCGGGACCACCGCGGAGGGGATCCCGATGCACTGGATCCCGCGGCGGGCGAGATGGTTGCGAAGCGCGTTCACGTTGTGCATCAGCCGCTCGCGGAGGTGGTCCCCCTCGTCGGAGCGGACGATCTCCAGCGCCTCGCGGACCACGGTGGCCTGCACCGGGGAGATGGCGTTGGAGAAGATGTGCGGCGCGCCGAACACGCGCACGTACTGCCGCACCGCCGCCGAGCGCGACGCCACGTACCCGCCGTTGGAGGCGAAGGTCTTGGAGAAGGCGCCCATCACCAGGTCCACCTTGCCCAGCATCTCCTGCGCGCCGACGCTCCCCGTCCCCCGCGGCCCCCGCGCGCCGAAGTCGTGGGCCATGTCCACCAGGAGCGTGGCCCCGTACTCGCGGCAGATCCCCTGCAGCTCCTCGATGGCGGGGACGTCCGAGTCCATGGAGAAGAGCCCCTCCGTGACCACCAGGATCCCGTTCTCCGCGTCCCGGGAGCGGATCGCGTGCAGGCGCCGGCGCACCCCCCCGTTGTCCAGGTGGCGGAAGCGGTGCACGTTCTGGGTGGCCGCGGCGGCGCCGGTCTGCAGGCAGGAGTGCGCCAGCGCGTCCATCACCACGTGGTCGGAGGGGCGAACCAGGGCGGTGACGACGCCGAACCCGGCGCCCCACCCGGAGGAGAAGAGCGCCACGTACGGCGCTTCCAGCGCCTCCCCGAGCGCCTTCTCCAGCCGCAGCGACGGGGTGGTGTTCCCCGCGAACATCCCGGAGCCCGCGCTGTGCGGGCCGTAGTCGCGGATGGCGCGGTGCGCCGCCTCCGCGATGGCTGGGTGCGAGGCGAGCCCCAGGTAGTCCTGCGAGGCGAAGTTGATCCCGGCGGTGGCCTCGCCGCTCTCGTTGCGCACGACGCACTCCGCGGTGGGCGCGTAGTCCAGGCTCCGGGAGTAGGGCCAGAGCCCCAGCTCTCGGCGCGTGTCCTGCCACTCGAAGAAGGCCTCCGTGCGGCGGAGGAGGTCGGGCCCGGTCGGCTGCGCGAAGGTGCCGACATGGTGGGTGAACAGCTCGGTCTGGAGCAGGGCGCGGTCGTCCACGGGACTATCCTCCGAAAGGCGTAGCGGTGAGTCCGGTGCACGCGTGTCCGCCGTCGCTGCGCCCGTGGCGTCCCGGTGGGGAGAGCGGGGTGCGGAGGACTACGTGGCCGCCGGGGGGCGGGGTGGGAGCCGGCCGGGGATGGGTGACGAGGTGCCCTGGCGTTGTGCTCTGTGTCCGATAATAAACGCTCCGCACCGACACGTCAATAACCAAGTTTTAGCCGGCCGGCGTCGCCGTGGCTCAGGAACCACCGTAAAAGTAGACGCCCGCGGGAGATCCGAAGATCCCCCGCGGGCGCGGACTGCCGGGCGGAGCGCTCAGTTCAGCCCGTCTACTTCCTTCCCGGTGAGGAGCGCGTACGGGTTCAGGGGGGTGCCCCGCCACCACTGCCGCGCGTCGTTCAGGAGCGACACGGAAAAGTGCAGGTGGAAGTCGCCCGGCTGCGCGTTGCCGGTGTCGCCCACGTAGCCGATCACCTCGCCGCGCCGCACCCACTGTCCCTCGCGCAGCCCCTCCGCGTAGCGGTCCAGGTGCGCGTAGTAGTACCGGGTGCGGCCGTCCTCGTCCAGGTGGTAGATGGAGTTCCCGCCCAGCGCCCCCTGGTGGAGCTTCACGATGCGGCCGTCGGAGACCGCCACCACGGGCGTTCCCCGGGGCGCGTGGATGTCGATGGCCTCGTGCGTGCGGCCGCCGGAGCGCCCCTCCAGGAAGGAGTCGCGCAGGCTGGCGGCGGACACCCCCTCCACCGGGATGGCGAGCCCGGTCAGCCGGGACAGGTACTCCAGCTTGGGAGTGCCGAGGAGGCGGCCCACGATCCGCGGGCGCTCGCGCTCCGCGGACCTGGACTGCGCGTCGAGCTGCGCCGGCCCGGCCAGGAGCGCCAGCGCGCCGCAGAGCAGCGCGCAGCGCGCGGCGAGGCGCAGGGCGCGGGGCCGTGGGGGAAGCTCGGGGTTCTGGGGGGAACGGGGGACGACGGAAACGCGGGGGTTCCTGGGGTCTCGATGCATTCTCGCGGGAGTCTTCGACGGCTCGACCGGCGTGGCGGGCGCGCGATGGCGCCCACGGTAGCCTCGGAGCTTTGCGTCCCCGCCTTTCGGCGGGTTTGCCGTTCTCGGCTGGCCGGCGGTGCTGCTGCCGGAGGGGAATGTGTCAGAGAGGCTCCCAGGATACCCCCCGGCCCGAGGGCGCGCAAGAGTTTGCAAACAAGTTGCAACACGACAACGACTTACCTCCCGCTGGCCGGCGGGGGCGCACACCGGCGATTTCCCGAAGGGCGCCCCCTATGGGCCACCGCGGGCCGGGCGGGGCGCCGGCCCGCCCGTCCGGCGCCGCTCCGGGCCGGGGGGGTGGAACGCGGGCGCCGGATCGTGGTACGGTGTTGTACACGAGCCGTTTCCGCCTCGTACTCGAACCGCAGCCGCATCGCTGTCATGAAGTACAATGCGCTCCTGCTGGTGGCCGCGTTGGGGGTGCTCTCCGCCGTGGTGATCTTCGCCGACGCGCTGGCCGTCGCCGTCCGTGCCTTCGTGCGCCGCCGCAAGCAGCGCAACGGGAGCTACGGGGTGGTGGTGGACAGCCGCGGGAACGTGCTGGGGGTGTACCTGGACCCCTTCGCGCAGAACAGGCAGGGCGCCCGGGTCCACACGGGCGACTCTCCGTGGACGACCCCGGGGCCGGACTCCTGGAGCGGGTGGGCGTGGGAGGGGTTCGGTGCGACGGTGGACGAGGCGCACGCCGAGGCCAACCGCCTCCGACGGAGGTACGTGCAGCTCCTGCCCTGGCTGGGCGACGGGGCGGGGGAGGAGACGGCGGACTTCTGAGGAGTGCGAGAGTGCGAGAGTGCGAGAGTGCGCCCCCGCCGGGAGATCCCGGTGGGGGCGCCGTCTTCCCGCGGAGGCGGGCGGCTCAGCCGGCGGTCTCGGCGGAGTCCAGGCCGTGGGGCGAGGTGATGGAGTGGTCGGCCACGTCCTCGGCGCCCTGGCGGCGGGCGCAGTGGGCGCAGCAGTAGAAGGTGCCGTTGGCCTCCACCCCGTGGCCGACGACCTTGCAGCCGCAGTGGGCGCACACCGGCGCCAGCTTGTGGATGGCGCACTCGAAGCTGTCGAACACGTGGCGGTTTCCCGCGGCGATCACCTCGAACGACAGGTAGTAGTCGTTGCCGCACACTTCGCACCGGGCCATCGTCGCCTCCGGGGTCGGGGAAAAGGGGAGGGCTCCGGCGACCGCAGGGCGCGGGCCACCGCGTCACCCGCCGCCGCCCGGCGCCGGCTCCGGGAGCCCCCACATGGCGGGGGAGGCCAGCTCCACGCTGTTCCCGGCGGGGTCGCGCAGGTACAGCGACACCCCGCCGTGGGGCCACTCCACCTCGGACTCCGTCTCCACCCCCAGGCTCCGCAGCCGCTCCCGCCAGGCGTCCAGCTCCGCACCGCGGACGGCGAAGGCCACGTGCCCCGCTCCGTGCGCGCCGTGCAGGGGAACGGGGCGCCCGCCCACGTGGGTCTGCTCGGCGGCGGTGCGGCCGGGGTCGAAGACGAGGAGCATGCCCGCGCCGCAGCGGAAGAAGACGTGGCGCTCCTCGGCCCTGGCATGGACCTCCAGGCCCAGCACGGTGGTATAGAACGCCTCCGCGGCCCGCAGGTCGGCCGCGTACAGGCACGTTTCTAGCACTCCGCCGACGTTCATTCCGCTCCGGGGTGGACGGTCTTCCGGAAAACACCGCGACATCGCGAGCAGGGGCGCCGGCCGGGCACGCAGCGCCCGGCGGCGGAATCCGCTGCCGGCACGATCCGGGCCGCACCGCCGTGTGCGGGGACCCGGGCCGGCGGCATGGAATGTGAGGTTGCGGGCGGGCGTCCGGGGTGAGATCTTGGCGCCGCCCATCCAGACGAAACGTACGAGAGCCGCAGCCCGCGCCGGCGTGTTCCGCCCGGCCCGAGGGCGCATTTGCCAGTCATTCAGAAGAGCGCAATGAACGTCATCACGCTGAACAACGGGGCCGAGGTCCGGGTGAGCCCGGAAGACCACGAGCGCCTCTCGGGGCTCTCGTGGAGCCAGTTCCGCAACGGGCGGGCGTACCGCAAGGAGCTGATCCCGCGGGAGCTGCGCGGCGGGAAGAAGACGCACCGCACCCTCCTTCTGCACCGCGAGGTCATGGGGGTGGACGACGCCCGCCAGGTGATCTTCCGCGACGGCGACCCCACCAACTGCACCCGCGAGAACCTGGTGGTGGTGAGCGCCAACTTCCGCCCCCGGCAGCGCGCCAAGAAGGGAGGCTCCTCGCAGTACCGGGGGGTGGGGTGGAACAAGGCCAAGGGGATGTGGCAGGCCTACGTCCGCGTGAACGGGAAGCTGAAGCACCTCGGCTTCTTCCCCGAGGGACCGGAGGGGGAGGAGCAGGCGGCGCGCGCCTACGACGAGGCGGCCAGGGCGGAGTTCGGGGAGCTGGCGGTGCTCAACTTCGCCCGGGTGCGCAGGCGCAGGCTGGTGGCGCGCCCGGCCGGGGTGTCGCAGGACCGTATCCGGCCGCGGCTCACGGCCGTGCCGTCCGGGCGCGCGGAGGCGGAGC
>DASYWD010000063.1 GCA_035936415.1 Longimicrobiaceae bacterium | reverse complement strand
GACGGGCGCCGCCGCGGGGGCGGACGCCGCGCACGCGGCGGCGAGCGGGACCAGGGCGAGACCGGTCAGACGGAAAGCAGCGCGCACGGGCACCTCCAGTGGATACGGGCGAGTCGGTTCGGTCAGTCGGGCGTCGGCGGGGCGAGCCGCGCGAGAAGCGCCGCCAGCTCCACCTCCAGGAGCGAGCCCAGGCGCATGTCGTGCTCGCCGAAGGCCAGCGCCGCGGTGACGGAGTTGGGGACGACCACGCAGCGCATCCCGGCGCGCTTCGCGGCCAGGGCGCCATTGGGCGAGTCCTCGAAGGCGACCGCCTCATGCGGCGCGACGCCCAGCGCGTCACAGGCGCTCAGGTACAGCTCCGGGTCCGGCTTCACGCGGGCCACGTCGTCGGCGGTGCGGAGGGCGTCGAAGTACGGGAGGAGCCCCAGCCGGCCGAGCTGCCCCACCACCCAGCCGCGCCGGGAGCTGGACGCCAGCCCGATCCGCAGCCCCATCTCCCGGGCGGCGTCGAGCATCGCCTCCACGCCGGGAAGCGGCCCATGCCCCTCCACGGCGGCGTAGAAGCGCTCGCGGCGGAGGCGGACGATCGCCTCCCGGTCCAGCGTGCGCCCGGTGCACTCCTCCAGGTAGCCGTGCGCGTCGAACGCCCCGTCGTGCGTCCCGACACACGTCCCCCACAGCTCCAGCGGAAGATCCGCGCCGTGCTCGCGGAAGATCTCCCGGACCACGGCGTACTCGTGCGTCTCGCTGTCGAATACCAGCCCGTCGAAGTCGAAGACCAGCGCCCGGACCACGTCGCTCCCCCGTCGTCTGATGTTCCCCGTCCCTCGCACCCATCATGGGGAAGCCCCACGCGCCGCGCCAGGGGCGCGGCGCGCGGCGCGGCGCTTGCACGCACCCCGGCCGCCCGTCCCCCTTCACCGGCCGCGAAGGAAGTGCCGATGCCGCAGCAGCAGGAAGTGTACGACGTGGTGGTGGTGGGCGGCGGGCCCGCGGGGCTCTCCGCCGCGCTCTGGCTGGCCCGCTACCGCCGCAGGGCCGTCGTCTTCGACGCGGGCGACCCCCGCAACGCCGAGACCTGGGCGGTGCACGGCTACCCCGGCGTCCCCGAGGTGGAGCCCTACGAGCTGCGCCGGCAGATGAAGCAGCAGGCGCTGGACGCCGGGGCGGAGTTCGAGGCCGCCATGGTGGAGGCGGTCGAGGGCGAGGAGGGCGACTTCCGCGTCCGCCTCTCCGACGACCGCGAGTTCCGGGCGCGCCGCATCCTCCTCTGCACCGGGCTCAAGGACATCCTCCTGGAGGTCCCCGGCTTTGAGGAGCTGTGGGGCACCAGCATCTGGCACTGCCCGGACTGCGACGGGCCGGGGGTGGCCGGCCTGCGGGTGGGCGTGGTGGGATGGGGGCGGCAGATCGCCGCGTTCAGCACGTACCTGCTCACCTGGACGGACCGGGTCACGGTCCTCACGCACGGCCATTCCCCGGAGCTCCCGGAGAAGTCGCAGTCCGCGCTCGCCCGTTTCGAGATCCCCATCCGCACCGAGGTCATCGAGCGGCTGGAGGGCCGGGCCGGGTGCATCGACCGCGTGGTCTTCCACACCGGCGACTCGGCGGAGTTCGACGCGCTCTTCGTGCACATCGCCAGCGGGCCCGGCTCCACGCTCGCCGCCGACCTGGGGTGCGAGGCGGACGAGGAGGGGATCCTGCAGGTGGACTCCGAATTCCTCACCTCCGTGCCCGGCGTCTACGCCGCGGGCGACATCACGCCCGGCTCGCGGCTGGCGATCCGAGCCGCCTACGAGGGCGTGCGCGCCGCGGTCGGCATCCACAAGTCGCTGATCCCCGAAGAGAAGAGGGTCTAGGACCGGCAGGTCGGGGGGATCTCCGGACAAAGCCCTTGACACCATCCACTACGTGCTGAATATTCAGCATGTGCGGAAAAATCCGCACATGCTCCATACACCCCGTCCCTGGATCCCTGCCGATGCCGACGCTCCCCGCCGAGCTGAGCCGCCGCGAGCGCCAGATCATGGACATCATCTACCGCCGCGGCCGCGCGACCGCCGCCGAGGTGATGGACGACCTCCCCGATCCGCCCACGTACTCCGCCGTGCGCGCCGCGCTCCGGCTGCTGGAGGAGAAGGGAGCGCTCGCGCACGAGCAGGACGGCAGGCGCTACGTCTACCTCCCCACCACGCCGCGCAGCCGGGCGCGCAGCAGCGCCCTCCGCCACCTGGTCCGCACCTTCTTCGGCGGGAGCAGCGAGCAGGTGGTCAACGCGCTGCTGGAGGACGGAAAACCTTCCGCCGCCGAGCTGGACCGCATGGCGGCGCTCATCGAGGAAGCCCGCCGCAGGGAAGGAGGTGACCGATGACGCTCTCCGGCTCCGGCCTCGCAATGCCGCTCCTGGACGCGGCGCTCCGGGGCTCCGTGCTCATCCTGCTGGCGTGGGGTGCCACGCGCCTGATGCGCCGCGCCTCCGCCGCCAGCCGCCACATGGTCTGGGCCGCCGCGCTCACCGCCGTCGTGCTCGTCCCGCTGGTGGGCACCCTGGTCCCGCGCTGGGGGGTGCTCCCCCTCCCGCGGATCGCCGCCCCCGCCCCGGAGACCGCCCCCTCGTCCGAGCTGCCGCCGCCGGGGTCCACCGCCGAGCCGTTCATCGTCTCCGCGGCCTCCGCCGCTCCGGAGGTCGCTTCCCCGGCTGCTGAGGCCGCGACAGCGAGTCCCCCGGCGGAGGGTCTCGCGGTCCGGCCGGGGCTCGCCGCGGACTGGCAGGTGCTCCTCCTGCTCACCTGGCTCGCGGGCGCGGGACTGCTGACGCTGCGCCTGGGGTACGGGCTGACCCGCGTCTGGTGGCTGGAGCGCCGCGCGACGGAGATCACGGACGACGAATGGGTGCGCGCGGTGGACGCGCTCACGCGGCGGCTGCGGGTGGGGCGCATCGTCACCCTGCTGCGCGGACCCGGCGCCACCGTCCCCATGACCTGGGGGCTGATCCGCCCGGTGGTGCTCCTCCCCGAGGAGGCGGACGCCTGGGACGACGAGCGCCGCGTCGCGGTTCTGGCTCACGAGCTGGCCCACGTCCGCCGCTGGGACGCGCTGACGCAGTGGGCGGCCCACCTGGCCCTGGCGCTCTTCTGGTTCAACCCGCTGGTGTGGATCGCCTGCCGGCGGATGCGGGAGGAGCGCGAGCACGCCTGCGACGACGCCGTTCTGGCGCTGGGCACCCAGCCCACCCGCTACGCCGGCCACCTGCTGGAGATCGTCCGCGCCCTGGGTACGGCGGAGGGGCCCGCCGCCGCGCTCGCCATGGCCCGCCGCTCCCAGTTCGAGGGGCGCCTCCTCGCCATCCTGGACCGGGCCGCTCCCCGGGGCGGGGTGTCTCGCCGGGCGGTCCTCGCCACGCTCGCCGTTACGGCCGCCGTGACGGTCCCGCTCGCCGCCGTGGGTGCCGCGCCGCCCGCCGGACATGCGGCCGAAGCGACGGAGCCGATCTCGGAAGATG
>DASYWD010000062.1 GCA_035936415.1 Longimicrobiaceae bacterium | reverse complement strand
CATCCCGCCTGTGCTCCGTACCAGCCTTGCCTCCTCTGTTACGCCTCCCGCGGAGCCGCCGCTGCGTGCCCTCTCCACGGCCAATCCTGCCGTCGACTCGGTGCCGCCTCCGAAGGCCCCCTTCTTCAACAGCCTTCTAGGCCTTCTACTTGAAGATCCCTTGGATCAGCCGATCTTCAGTGGACCAACATGCGCCCTCGTTGTGTGGGGTCTGGATGACTTCCAGCCGCAGGATGCTCCAGACGCGAAGACGTTGGTATTTTCTGAGGAAGATCTCTACTACCGGGACTGTACCCCAGAAGATTGTGGTGGCTACGCTATCGAGGTTTTTATTTTCCCGAAGCGTTATTTATCCGCAGCAAGAATGCGCGGGGGTAAGCTGACGATATCGTTGGCATGTCTTGAGTTCGAAGCTACAGCAGGAGTTCTGGACTTCCCATTAATCGTACTACCCGGCCAGCCCATCATTCTCGGTGTGCTTGCTAGCCGCAGTCGAGCAAAGTTCCTTGCTCCCTCTGGGTTCACACTCTCATCACCGAGTGACCGTCGTCGCGGTGAGCCCATCGCGAACAGCCTTCTCGCCGCCTACCCCGACATGTGGCCTGATCGTCCGATGAAGACGTTAGATTACTCTCCCCCAGATGCTCTCTAATGGATTTGCAGCACCAGAGCCTCAACTACTTGTGACGTAAGGGCTATCGGCAGCCGCAGCCTAACAATTGCGCTGCAGGCGACATGCAGCCGGCGACCCTTTCACCGCTTGGTGCCTTGAGCGCCGGTCACACTCCGGCGTAAGCTCACGTTCGGCTGCACGCGCCTGAGCTTGAGGGCGTCAGGCGCGAATCACAGGAACCGGAGTGCCCGTGAAGAGATTCGGACCCGATCCGCGTCCCTTCTTCGACTCGGCCTACCACGGAACGGCACCCTGGGACGTCGGCAGACCCCAACCTGCGCTCGTCGCGCTCCTGGAGAAGTACCCACCGACGGCGCCGGTACTGGACGTCCGGTGTGGCTCCGGCGATCTCGCAATCTATTTGGCGCAGGCTGGACTGGATGTCTTGGGCATCGACTTCTCCGAGGCTGCGATCGCGCAAGCGCGGCAGCGGGCCGGAGCTCTCCATCTCGACACCGCAGCTTCTTTGGCTCTTGTTGTGGCGGATGCACTCCGGGTATCGCTGCTGGATCGGCAGTTCGGCGCCGTCGTCGATTCCGGGTTCCTCCACGGATTGGTCCGCGGCGACCGCGATCGCTTTGTCGCGGAACTCGCCTCGGTGCTGCTCCCCGGCGGCCGCTACTCCGTACTCGGCTTCGCGTCCAAGCGTCTCTGGCCTCCCACACGGCCCGGGATCAGTGAGAAAGAGTTGCGGAGGCACTTCACGCCCGAGATAGGGTGGCACATCCACGAGATCGTCTCAGCGGGGTTCCATACGGTCAAGAGCCCTACTGCAGCGATTCGCGCGTGTATTGAGCGAGTCCCTGCGCCACGCGCCTAACGATCGCGCGCTGCAGGCGACATGCAGCCGGCGGTCGTTTCACTGCCTGGTGCCTTGAGCGCCGGTCGCACTTCGATGTAAGTTCACGTTCGGCTGCACGCGCCTGAGCTGGAGGGCGTTCGGCCCGGATTCCCCACCAACGGAGTTGCCTCTTGATCCAGGCCTTCCTCGCACGGCAACTCGCCCGGCCCACTGGCCTCTTCGGCCGCTGGATCATGGCCCCACTGCTGAACCGCGGGAACCGTGCGATGAATCGGCTCACCCTGGAGCAGCTTGCCCTCACCCCGGACGACCGCGTGCTTGAGATCGGCTTCGGCGGCGGCGACCTGCTCCACCAGATTCTCGCGCTGCCCGGCTCCTTCGCAGCCGGTTTGGACCTTTCCGCCGAGATGGTCGCCAGGGCACAGCGACGCTTCCGCTCTGCCGTGCGCGCGCGCCGCTTACACCTGCAGCAGGGTACCATCGAGGCGCTCCCCTTTCCGGCCGCTACGTTCACCCACGTGTGCAGTGTGAACACGCTCTGCTTCTGGCCGGATGTCGCGCGAGCGCTGGCCGAATGTAGACGAGTACTCCAGTCTGATGGAGCCCTGATGCTGTGCTTCACTGCCCGCGCGGACCTGGAGCGGTGGCCTGGCCACCGCCACGGCTTCCGCCTCTACGATATCGCTGAGCTGGAGGAGCATCTCCGGGCAGCGGGCTTTCGGAACATCGAGGTCACGCAGGGCGCAAATCCGCAGCAGGGCCGGTTCTACTGCGTGCGTTCCCAGCCACTGCTGGCCTAGCCAGTGCCTTGCAGGCAACATGCGGCCGGCGATTCCTCCACGCCTGGTGACGGAAACGCCAGTCACAGTGTCCCGGTGCTGCAGTTTGGCCGCACGCGCCTGAACTTGAGGCGTTCGGCGGCTGCCCGACCAAGCTGCGGTGTCCTGATAGGTTGCGCGCACGTTCGTCCCAATTCAGATATAGATGGAACGGAGAGCCTCAACCTGACACCCAGCCTCATAGGAGCACAGTGGAGCAGACGCGACCAAAACCCTATGTATTCGTACTCATGCCATTTGAGTCGGCATTAGATGATGTCTACCAGTTTGGGATCAAGGCAGCCTGCTCAGATGCGGGAGCTTACTGCGAACGCGTTGATGAGCAACTGTTCGACGAAAGCATTCTGGAGCGCATCTATAACCAAATCGCGCGGGCAGACGTTATCGTCGCTGACATGACCGGTCGAAATCCCAATGTGTTCTACGAAACCGGGTACGCGCACGCGCTTGGAAAGCGTGTTATCCTACTGACCCAGCGCGCTGAAGATATTCCTTTCGATCTTAAGCACTTCCCACACATCATCTACGGCGGGCGGATCTCAGATCTCAAGGGGCCTTTAGAAACACGGATCCGGTGGAGCATCAACAACCCAGAACAGTCATTGAGGCAGGTGGAGGCACTACCAGACATCTACTTGGAAGGCCAGCGACTAGACCAGAATTCAAATTTTGAGGCCGAGGTCGGATACCCGATGTTACTGAACCTTCAATTCGCCCTACACAATAGCAGTGATAGCGTGATTGATTTACGAGTGTTTCGCTTTGCGGTCATCTCTTCTAACCGTTTCCCCGGCGACAACGGGATGCATTCTGGCCCTGCCATTCGCCTTCCGGATGGGCGATATATCCACCACCTGCGCGTACTCAGGGAAATTCTCCCTCAGGATTGGATAGCTCTGCACTGTGTACTCCGTGGGGACGAGGACCAAGTTTTCGGCGGGCACCCAGAGGAGCTAGTGCTGAGGATCCATTCGGAAGTCGGTCACCGCGATATCCCATTTACTGTCAACTTCCCCGGTTACGGGTAAGCGGCCAACAGCGTGCGAAAGCGAAAGCCGCCTAACGATTGCGTTGCAGGCGACATGCGCCCGGCGATGCTTTCACGCCTGGTGACCGGACCGCCAGTCACCGTGTCCCGGTGTTGCAGTCTGGCCGCACACGCGTGAACTTGAGGGCGTTAGGCGGCCTCCCATGCGGGCGCCTGCTGCGTCCGGCTATCTCCCAGCGCAGGCACTCCGGCTGTCGTGACGCCGGGGCCGTTTGCAGCGTCCTCTCCCGGATCGTTCCCGAGCCGCGCTGCGAACCCTCTGCCCTCGGACTTCCGATGCGCTCTTTCTGTGCCGGGCTCCTCCTCCTCGTGCTCGCCGTGCCGGTTCTTACCGGGTGCGGCATCGTAGAGCCAGATCGCTCTTCGACTCTCACGCTTCAAGTCGGCCCACAAACCGTCGATTGCGTCGGGTTCGTCCCTCAACAGTGTCTCCTGGTGAAGGAACCCAAGAGCACCGAGTGGACGTACTTCTATGATGCGATCGAGGGGTTCACCTTCGAGCCCGGGTACACGTACGTCCTCCTGGTGCGGCGTCTTCAGATCCGCAACCCACCTCAAGATGGGTCCAGTGCCGAGTATCACCTGCTCAAGGTCCTCTCGAAGGAACCAGCTCCTGCCGCCTAACGATTGCGCTGCAGGCGACATGCAGCCGGCGACCATCGAAGCGCCGGGTTCCTTGAGCGCCGGTCATGCTCCGCCTTCAACTTGACGGACGGAACGATGTCGCCCGCCACACTCACCCAGGGTCCCCGATGCGCCTCTCGTTTCTCCGCCCCCTCGCGGGAGTCGTCCTTGCCTGCACCGTCGGGGCCTGCGCCGGTAGTCAACCGGCCAGAGACGCGGCATCGCCACCCGCTGCCGTCGCGTTCGCGCATGTCGGCGTGGCCGACGGAACCACCCCTGAGCTGCGCCGCGACTGGACCGTTGTAGTCCGGGACGGGCGTATTACGGCGGCAGGTCCTTCGGGGGCGGTGCGCGTGCCCGAAGGAGCGACGGTGATCGATGGCACTGGGCGTTATCTCGTCCCCGGCCTGTGGGACATGCACGTGCACCTGAACGAGAAGGACGTCGAGTGGCTCCCGCTTCTCGCCGCCCATGGCGTGACCTCCGTGCGAGACGTGGGGACGCTGCGCGCGGCCGAGGCCGACAGCATGCGCGAGGAAGCAGCGAGGCGGAACCTCCCCGCCCCGCGCATTGCGACAGCGGGGTTCATCGTGGAGACGCAGGGGAGCCTTGCGTTCATGGAGCGACTCGCAGCGGGTGCTGCGGGTACGCCGCACCCGACGCCGAGGTGGAGCCGTGGACGTCTGGTCGTCGCCAGCGCCGATGAGGCGGAGGCGGTAGCCGACAGCGTCGTGCGTGCGGGCGGGACGATGCTGAAGTTCATCGATCCAGGCTCCGGCGAGAACTACCTCGCGCTCGCCGCCGCCGCGCGGTCACGCGGGCTCTCTCTCGTAGGACACGCGCCGCAGACGCTGCGTTGGGTGAGTCCATGGCAGGCGCTCGAGGCGGGCCAGCGGAGCTTCGAGCATGGGTGGGGGTTTGCGCGCGCGCTGGACACGATGCCTGCCCCGTCCCGCGAGGCGCTCGCGGCACGCATGCGGGAGCGGGAGGCCGCGTTCGTTCCGACACTCCTGGTCTCGGGCCAGGAGGGCATTCCGACGGACCGGTTCTGGACTCTGGTGAACGATTCACTGGGCGCGGTCGACCCTCGGAACCGCTGGATCTCTGCCCATGAACGCACCCAGTGGGCGGTGCGGCTGCGCATGCTGCGCCCTTCGGAGCGCAGTGCCGAGTCTGTGGAGGCCTGGCGCCGGCAATATGCCCGCGAGACGGCCGCCCTTCGCGAGATGCACCGACTCGGCGTGCCGATCCTGCCCGGTTCCGACCTCGGTATGTACCTGGTCTACCCCGGAAGCAGTCTCCACGAGGAGCTCGCTCTCCTCACCCGGGAAGCCGGGATGACGCCGTTCGAGGCGCTCCGCAGCGCCACGCTCGCATCCGCCCGCTGGATGGGAATGGCGGATTCCGTAGGCTCGGTTCGGGAAGGCCAAGTTGCGGACCTGGTGCTGCTCGATGCCGACCCGCTCGCGGATGTGGCGAACCTGGCGAGGGTCCGCGCCGTGATGATCGGGGGGCGCCTCTACGATCGGGCCGCGCTCGAGGCGGTTCTCGCGTGGCGCGCGCGGTAGGAGTCCGCGCCGGACGCTCGAAGGGTCCCTTCCGGTCCTGAGCGGCTGGTTCGGGCCTGCTCGGGCATGGAGACGCGGACGTGTCATTCTGCAGCCGGCGGCCCTTGTCCCCGCTGGTGCCTTGAGCGCCGGTTGCACTTCGGCGTCGGCGGCCGGGGATCTCGTGACGCAGGAACGGTGATGAGCACGACCCACTTGCTGTCTTCTCCCTGCGGATCGCGTACGTCATTGACACAGATAGCCGCCAGAGATCGCACAATGCACTTCCCCTGGGTGATCTTCCTGGTTCTGTCTGCCATGCTGGTGGTTCAGCCTCTGAACAGACCAGCCGCTTCGCAGACGCTAGAAGTGCCGAGCGATTCTGTGCCCGCAGATACAGGGCGCAGGGATACGGCACGAGTGGGGAATCCGCACCATCCGCTGATGCTGCCTGCGCTCGTCGCACTGGGGGCCGTCATGCTTTTTGCGCCTTCGACCATTGTTCTGATGAACCCGGTCCGGGACACGGTACGTCCCGGCTTCATGGACAACCATGTGTCGGTGTATCTCACCGGTGGCGTCGGGGGCTTTGATGAGCCCGACCAGGCGGGAGGGGCACACTCGCAGAGCATCGAATTTCTCCAGAACGGTGTCTATGGCGAGCTGAGGGTCGAGAACTTCCATCTGCCGGATCATACCCAGCGCCAAGCTCTACGTGTTGGATACCTGATCCACCCCAACGACGCGATGGCCGGGGGGATCACATTGGGCTATCGCCGTGCGCCCGGAGGTGGATTTCGGCAGGGCGTCGAAATTGGCTTTCCCTTGCTCTGGGGCACGCGCAGTGGGTGGGCACGCATTGATGCCACGTATGTCATCGCGTCCTTTGCAGCGGATTGGCATTGGCGCATACAAGGAGGCTTTCCCCTCTCCGTGAAGCCATTCATAGCCGGGCTCAGCATGGAGTTCACGGGGCCGCCGCGCTGGCGCTTGGCAGAGGGTCCACCCGCCAATGGAATGCTCTTGTCCCTGTTGTTCGGAATGCGGCTTTGAGTGGGTACGTCGAGCCTCTCGCGTGGTGCGGAGATAAGTTGTAATGTGGCACGGCTCGACTGGCCCAACACGAGCGCTGGTGTCCGCCCGGGGCGCCTGAGCTTTTGGGTGAGGCGCGCTGCTTCCTGCTGGTTCGTGACCTTCAGAGCTAGCATGTAGGTGGGCCCGGCCTCCCTGACGCATCCTCCTGCGCTCGTGCAGCGCGCTGTTGGGTGCGCTGGCTCCGCTTGCTCGTGTGCTTGGCTACCGCGCGGAGCCCCCGCGCGCCTAACGAATACGTCCCGGGAGACGTGCAGCCGGCGATGCATTCTCGCCGGGTGACTGAACGCCAGTCGCCGTGTCTGGATGGTGCGGCTTGGCTGCACGCACCCGGACTCGAGGGTGTTGGGCTCGGAATGATCGTGCATCTGGCGGGTCCCCGGCAGGCTGTGCTAGATTGTGGCACACGGCGCAACCAGAGGAGGCCATCGTGCGCGAAAGTATCTCGATCAGTCTGCCCGAAGAACTCAAGGCCGAACTCGACCGTTTCACGCAAGCCGAGGGCGTCTCCCGGAGCGACCTGGTCCGCGAGGCGCTTCGTGAGTACCTCTTCACCCGCCGATTCCGTCGATTGCGGCAGGAGCTCATGCCGTATGCTGAGGCGCAGGGGATCTATACGGACGAGGACGTCTTCCGCGAGGTGTCGTGAGGCTGGTCCTGGACACGAATGTCCTTCTCGCCGCCTTCGTTTCCAGAGGCGTGTGCCACGACCTGCTGGAGCACTGTGAGCGCGCGCATCGGATTGTTGCTTCCGAGTTCATCCTTGAGGAGTTCGCGGACAAGCTCCTTCGGAAATTCAAGGTCCCGTCCGACAAGGTCCAACGCGCGGTCGCTCTGCTGCGCCCCCGGATGGAGGTGATCGAACCGCCTCCCCTGGATCTCCCCACCTGCCGGGATCCCGACGATGACTGGGTGCTGGCCACTGCTCTTGCGGGTCAGTGTGCGTGCATCGTCACCGGAGACAAGGACCTGCTCACCCTTGAAGTCTTCTCCGGGATCCGAATCCTCCCACCCTCTGCATTCTGGGCCTACGAATCGGAGTAGGCCCCCCTGCGCCTAACCAATTGCGCTGCAGGCGACATGCAGCCGGCGGCCATCGTAGCGCCTGGTGCCTTGAGCGCCGGTCGCCCTTCGGCGTAAGCTCCCGTTCGGCCGCACGCGCCTGAGCTTGAGGGCGTTAATAGGCCTCAGTCCTCATCGTTCTCGCTGGCCTGCTTGGCCGCGTGGTGGGCAACCGCAAAGGCCTTGCTCTCGTCGCGGTCGTACTGCTCATAAGCGTTGTTGAATGCCTCCAGGAAGGCCTTCTTCTGATGGTGGGTGTACTGGTCCACCTGGGACTCTGGGAGATCGGAGATCTTCTTGTACGGCATCGTCTCCTCCTTCGGCGTGAGCGCGTTCGCAGCGCCGGTCCTGCAGTCCGCGTGCCGGTTGCGGCGCCCGGCCTCACCAGAGCGCTGCATGCGACGTGCAGCCGGCGGCCTCGAGAGCGCCTGGTGCCTTGACTCCCAGTTGCACTCCGGCATAAGCTCCCGTCCGGCTGCACGCGCCTGAGATCGGGGGCGTTTGGCCGCTCGAGGGCCCGTGTATTGGGTGTTGACCGTGAGTTCGGCACGGGATTGGCGGCCACGCGTCATCTCCTCGGAATCCAAATGGTACGGCTCAAGACTTCGGCTCTGCTGGCGCTCCTATTCTCGCTCGTTGGCAGCGCTCCTGGCGCGGCGCAGCGCGGCGACGTCTCGCCGCACCCGGATTAAGCACGCCTGGTGACCGACGACATCCCGCGGTTCTGGGCGGTGTTCGATCGAGCAACGCCCGAGACGCTGCCGGAGCTCCTCCAGCGCGAGTACCTGGATCCGGGTACCGCGGGCCTTCAGGACTTCATCCCCCACCGGATCCGCAGCGCTGCAGAACTCGCGGAGGCGATTGTTCGCCGGAGGGAGCGATACGAGGAGATCCGCGAGGCCAGCCTGAGCGTGCGATCTTCGGAGCGGGCGATCCGCGCTCCCTTCTACGCGCTCGAGTACCTCTATCCCGCGGCGGTATTCCCGGATATCTACTTTGTGATCGGCCGCCTGAGCGCTGGTGGAACCGCCTCGGGTCGAGGACTTCTGGTCGGAACGGAGATGTTCCGTGATGCTGAGGGGCTCCGCAGCATCGTCTCTCATGAGCTCATTCACTTCCAGCAGAAGGCGTCCGGGCAGTATGCGGCCGCGGAGGCGGCGCCTACGCTGCTGGCGGTCGCCGTCCTGGAGGGCAGCGCCGACTTCATAGCCGAGCTGATCTCGGGGGTCCGGGGCAATGCCCAGGCACAGGCGTACGGCCGTGTGCACGAGTGCGAGATCTGGCGCGATTTTCAGCAGCAGATGCACGGGAAGGATCTCGGAGGCTGGTTCTATGGCGATCCGCCTGGGGAGCGCCCCGCGGACCTGGGCTACTTTGTCGGGTACCGAATCGTCGAGGCCTACTATATCCACGCCGCCGACAAGAGGCGGGCACTATACGACATTCTGACGATCCGCAACTTCGACGACCTACTGTCCAGGAGCGGGTATCAGCCATAGCGGGGCCGCCGGTGCACTCCCTCCATCCCGCGGCCTGACATAGCTTGCAGGCGACGGAGGGCCGGGCATCTTTGTGGAGTCTGATGGTGGCGTGGCCCGACGCGCCTGAAGCAGCTCCGTTGGGCCGAGGTGAGACTCTCGCGTCCCAGGAACGAGTGGTTCACCTGTCGAGAGACTCCTTCCTCGCATACTTCCGCACGGAGGTGGATACTATGGGGCCCCGTCTGAGCCCGATCGAACGCCCAGCGAACCCGCTGCTCCGCTTCGCCTACTGGATCGCAAACCGTCAGTTCGGCAAAGTAATCACTCCCCTGAAGGTGATCTACGCCCGCAAGCTTCGCCTGCTCCCGATTGCCGCGCAGATCCAGCGCACCATGGAAGGGGGCCTGTCCATCGATCCTTCCTTGCGGCTGCTGATCCAGGTACAGACCTCCCGCCTCAACGGGTGCTCCTTCTGCGAAGACCTGGCCCTGGCCAACGCAGTGCGCAACCGAATTGGGCCGGAGCGCTTTGGTGCAATGGCGGAGTTTCGCGCGAGCACCCAGTTCAGCGAGCGCGAGCGGGCGGCGCTCGCCTTCACGGAGGCAGCCGTGCGGGATCGGCACGTCAGCGAAGAGATCTTCGCGCAAGTCCGAATCCACTTTTCCGAGACCGAACTTGTGGAACTGGCCTGGGTCGCTGCGGCCGAGACCTATTTCAACGTTCAGGCCCACGCGCTTGGCATCGGCTCCGACGAACTGCTTGCGCTCGCCTCTGCCAGAGGCCATAAGCCTCATGGTGGGTTCTCAACCTGACCAGAGCGCTGCACGCGACATGCGGCCAGCGTCTTCGCGTTCGCGGCCGAAGCCATGCACTAGGAGTCGTTCTACGCGGTGCCACTGGCCCGCTGATGCGCCTCCTGGCGGACGAGAACGTCCGACGACAGCGGCGGCACGGCGCGGATCGAGCGCCATGCCGCCGTCGTCGTATGTACCCCTTGTCTCCCGCTTGCGGGGAGCGGAGGCCTACAGCCCCCGGTGCAGCACCCGCAGCGCCGCGCGCTCCAGCACCTCCACGGCTACCGGCAGGGCGTCCTCGCACACGTCGAAGCGGGGGGAGTGGTGCGGGTGTACCTGCCCCCGCTCCTCGTTCCTGGCCCCCACGAAGAAGTAGCACCCCGGCACCCGCAGCAGGAACTCGCCGAAGTCCTCGGCGGCCATGGTGCGCACGTCGGGATCGGTGCGGAGGCGGTCCTTCCCCACCACCTCCTCGGCGGCGGTCCGCACCGCCTCGGCGGCGCGCGGGTCGTTGATGGTGGGCGGGGTGTTCTGGTCGTAGTGGAACTCGTACTCCGCGCCCATGGCGGCGCAGACGCCCGCCACCACCTGCTCGATCCGCCGCGGCAGCGCGGCGCAGAGCTCGGGGGTGAAGGCGCGCGCCGTCCCCCGCAGCAGCGCGGTGTCGGCGATCACGTTGCACGCCTCGCCCGCCTGGAGGGCGCCCACCGAGACCACCGCGGACTCCAGCGGCGACACGCTCCGCGAGACGACGCTCTGCAGCGCGACCACCACCTGGCTGGCGGCGAGCACCGCGTCCACCGTCTCGTGCGGGATGGCGCCGTGGCCGCCGCGCCCGCGGACGACGACCTCGAACTCCGCGGCGGAGGCCATGAACGGGCCGGGCACCACCCCCACGACGCCGCTGGGGAGGCCCAGCCAGACGTGCAGGCCGAGCGCGGCGTCCACCCCCTCCAGCACCCCCTCGTCCACCATCCGGAGGGCGCCGCCGCCGCCCTCCTCCGCCGGCTGGAACACGTACTTCACCGTTCCCGGCCAGCGGTCGCGCGCGGCGGCCAGGCGCTCCGCCACCGCCAGCCCGATCGCCACGTGCGCGTCGTGCCCGCAGGCGTGCATGGTCCCCGCCTGCGTGGAGACGAAGTCGTGCGTGCACTCCTCCAGGATGGGGAGCGCGTCCATGTCCGCCCGGAGCAGGAGCGTGGGGCCGTCGCCCGCGCCTCCGCGCATCGTCCCCACCACCCCCGTCTCGGCGATCCCCGTCCGCACCTCGTAGCCGGCGGCGCGCAGGCGCTCCGCGGCGATCCCGGCGGTGCGGTGCTCCTGGAACCCCAGCTCGGGGTGCCGGTGCAGGTCGCGGCGGGTCTGGATCAGCAGCTCGGTCTCGGCGGTCGCCATCGGTCTGGAGCGTCTCCGGTCGGAGGTGGACGGAGAAAGGACGATAGCGCATCTGCGGAGGCGGGGTCAATCGCGCCGACCTACATCCCCAGCACGCGGGCGAAGACCAGCGGCGCCACGATGGAGGCGTCCGACTCGATGACGTACTTCGGCGTGTCCACTCCCAGCTTCCCCCAGGTGATCTTCTCGTTGGGGACGGCGCCCGAGTACGATCCGTAGCTCGTGGTGGAGTCCGAGATCTGGCAGAAGTACCCCCAGAGCGGCACCTCCGGGCGCTGCAGGTCCTGGTGCAGCATGGGCACGACGCAGATGGGGAAGTCGCCCGCGATCCCGCCGCCGATCTGGAAGAAGCCGATGGACGACTCCGCGGCCGTGCGCTCGTACCAGCCGGCCAGCTCGATCATGTACTCGATCCCGGTGCGGACGGTGTGGACGTCCCGCACGTCGCCCGAGAGCACGTGGCCGGCGTACATGTTCCCCAGCGTGGAGTCCTCCCACCCCGGGACGAACATGGGGAGGTCGCGCTCGGCGGCGGCCAGGAGCCAGGAGTCCTCCGGGTCGATCTGGTAGGCGCCCTCCAGCTTCCCGGAGCGAAGCACCCGGTACATGAACTCGTGCGGGAAGCGCCGCTCGCCCGCGCGGTCGGCGGCCACCCACTCCTCCAGCACTGCGGCCTCGATCCGCCGCATGGCCTCCATCTCGGGGATGCAGGTGTCGGTCACCCGGTTCATGTGGCGCTCCAGGAGCGCCTGCTCGTCGGCCGGGGTGAGGTCGCGGTAGTGGGGGACGCGCTCGTAGTGGTCGTGCGCCACCAGGTTGAAGACGTCCTCCTCCAGGTTGGCGCCGGTGCAGGAGATGGCTTGCACCTTCCCCCGCCGGATCATCTCGGCCAGGGAGAGCCCCAGCTCGGCGGTGCTCATGGCGCCGGCCAGCGTCACCAGCATGCTCCCGCCGGCGTCCAGGTGGCGCACGTAGCCGTCCGCGGCATCCACGAGCGCGGCGGCGTTGAAGTGGCGGAAGTGGCGGCGGAGGAAGTGTGAGACGGGACTGCGGGAGGCGAGGTCCGGGGCGGCGGCGGGCGCCGCGGGCATCACGAGGGTCATGGCGAAGGCAGCTCCGGGCGTCGCGGTCGCGCCGCGGCCCGGGACGCCGACACCGGGCCATGGCGGGCGTCCTACGAAGCACGCTTCACGCGCGCGACGCCATCGGAACGCCGGGTGGCTCGGAGGGCCCAAGGGTACACGCGAGCGTCCCCGCGGTCAAGCCGCGGGGGGGCGCACCAGCCGCCCGTCCCGGTACGCCCGCACGCCCTCCGTGCCGTCGTTGAGGAGCAGGAGCGCGCCGCGGCCGCCGTAGCGGCGCATGACGTCGTGCATCATCGCCTCCTCGCCGTGCCAGGGGAAGCCGTACACCACGTCGAAGTCCTCCAGCGGGCGCATCAGCTCCAGGTACCCGGAGGCGCCCTCGCCGATGGTGCCCAGCCGGCTGTCGCCGCTGCCGGGGCGCCACTCGTATCCCATGGGGAGGAAGCTCCCCGCCGCGAAGCGGGCGCCCGAGTCGAAGCGGGCGGCGAGGTCGCGGGCGATGCGGACCAGCTCCGGGTCGAGCTCGATCCCGTACGCCTCGAAGCCGAGCAGGTCCGCCATGATGGTGATCACTCCCGTGGCCGAGCCCCACTCCAGGAACCGCAGCCCGGGGGCGCGGAGCGGGAGGAGGGCCTGCAGCACGCGCTCGTAGTCGGCGGCCACGAAGGGGTGGAAGTCCCGCTGGCGCACCTCCAGGTCGAAGCGCTCCCAGATGTCGCGGCCCTCCTCGCAGAGCGAGGCCAGCCGCGCCTGGAGGTCGGGGTCCAGCCCGGCCGGCGGAGTCGGCGCACTCCGGGCGGCCGTCACCCGCGGGCTTCCCCGTCCCCGCCCTCCTCCGGGATCTCGCGCGCCACGCCCAGCTCCTCCGCGGCGCCCCAGTCGATGCCGTTCTCGTCCGGCCCCCCGCCCTCCTCCTGGCGGAGCCGCTTCTTCTCAGCCTTCTCGTCCTTCTTCTTCTGCTTCTCGATCTCCTTCTGCCGCTTCTCGAAACCGTAGTTGGGTCGTCTCGCCATGGTCTGTCCTTCCTTTCTGTTCGATGGATCCACACCTCCCGGCGGAGGGTGCGCCGGGCCGGCTTTCGTGGCAGCGGCGGCCGTCGGATCGGCCGCCGGGTTCTGCGGTTCGTCCACGCTCCGCACCTTTCGGTCCCGTCACTGAAGCCCCCCTGCTGCAGAACACCTGCTGCTGTCTCAGAACGAGGAGCATGGTCCTTGCACGCAAGATCGGGCGTCCGACAGGCAGGTACAGATTCCACCACCAGCGAGGATGACCCGATGGCACGCGAGACCGGTACCGTAGAGCGGTTCATGGACGACAAGGGGTTCGGCTTCATCAAGCCGGACTCCGGCGGCAAGGACGTGTTCGTACACCACTCCGCCATCGGCGGATCTGGCTTCAAGTCGCTCGCCCAGGGCCAGCGGGTGGAGTTCGACCTCGTCCAGGATCCCAAGGGCCCCCGGGCGGAGAACGTCGTCTCGCTGGACTGACCGACGCAGCCTTCGTCCCTGCCGTCCAGGCAGGCGAGCCGCACGGCGACACCGTCGCCGTGCGGCTCCCGTGTGCCCGTGACCCGTCCTACCGGTCGCGGTCGAGCATGCTCTCGTGCACGGCGTGCTCGCGCGCGGCCTCTTGCGTGGCCTCGTTGCGCTCGCTGCGCTCGTATTCCTCGCGGATCCGCTGCATCATCTCGTCGCGCCGGTCGAAGAGGCGGCGGGGCGTGCGCGGCGCGTGGTTGTCGAGCGCGTAGGCGGTGAGGATGGGGAGCGCCACGGTGGAGTCCAGGTAGCAGACCACCGCGTCGGGGAGCCGGTCAGGATCCACCTTCCCCCAGGAGACCGCCTCAGCGGGGGTGGCGCCGGAGAGGCCGCCGGTGTCCGGGCGCGCGTCGGTGACCTGCAGGAAGTAGTCGTGCCCGCGCTCGTCGATCCCCATCACCTCCTGGATCTGCGGCTCCGTCTGGAGCGCGAAGTTCTTGGGCGAGCCGCCGCCCAGGATCCAGATGGCGCTCTTCCCGCCGCGCCGCTTGGCGTCCAGCACGATCGCGGCCGTCTCGTTCACGTCGGCGTTCACGTCGAACGCCAGCCTGTTTCCCTGCAGCGCCTTGGCCGCCACGTTCATCCCGATGGACGAGTCGCCCGGGGACGAGGTGTAGATGGGCACCGCGTGCTCGTACGCCGCCGCCAGCAGCGACTTCCGCCCGATCCCCAGCTCCGCCTCGCGCGCCGCCACGTACCTGCCGCACAGGTAGTGGAACTCCGCGGTGGACATGGGGCGCTGGAACTCTTCCGAGGCGATGATCCGCCGGAAGAATGCGTCGGTGTCCAGGAGCACCGAGTAGTCGAAGAAGATGTCGTAGATGCGGACCACCTCCTCGTCGCGCAGCACCACGTCGGACACGTGCGGGTTCCCCTGCCGAAGCTCCAGCCCGATCCCGAAGTGGGTGTCGTGGTACAGGTTGGCGCCGGTGGAGATGATCCAGTCCACGAACCCCGCCTCGATCAGCGGGATCACCGCGCTCATCCCGAGGCCCGCCGGCGTCAGCGCCCCCGTCATGGTCATCCCGACGGTGACGTCCTCGTCCAGCATCTTCCGGGTGAGGAGGAGGCACGCCTCGCGGAGGCGGGCGGCGTTGTACGCCTGGAAGGTGCCGTCCACCAGCTCGGTGACGGACATCCTGGCGCCGATGGGCTTCGGGTCGATGCGCTTCCCGCTGAGAAACTTGCTGTGGGCCATGGTCGGAGCCGAAGTGCGAAAGTGCGTGAGTGCGAAGTGCGAAACGGCCGGGAGGGGGAGCGCGAGGTGCGGGAGTGCGTACGCTCGCACCTCGCACCTCGCACTTTCGCACTCCCTACTGTGCGTCGTGCCTCTCGGGGCGGACGATCTCGCTGTCCGCGGGAGGGGGCTCCGGCTCCTGCGTCGCGCCGCGGGGGGCCACGGGCCGGCCGCCGCGCTCCCGGATCACGCGGACCGCCTCCTCCGGCGAGTCGGTCACCACCATCAGCTCCAGGTCCGGGGCGGAGATCTTCCCCTCCGCCAGCATGGTGCCGCGGAGCCAGTCCAGCAGCCCCTGCCAGTACTCCGAGCCGAAGAGGATCACGGGGAAGTCGCGGACCTTCCCCGTCTGGATCAGGGTGAGCGCCTCGAACAGCTCGTCCATCGTCCCGAACCCGCCCGGGAAGATGATGAACGCCTCCGCGTACTTCACGAACATCGTCTTGCGGACGAAGAAGTACCGGAAGTTGATGGCGATGTCCACGTAGGGGTTGACCCCCTGCTCGAAGGGGAGCTCGATGTTGCACCCGATGGAGAGCGCTCCCCCCTCCTGCGCCCCGCGGTTGGCCGCCTCCATGACCCCCGGGCCGCCCCCCGTGATCACCGCGAACCCCGCCTCCGCCAGGAGCTGCGCGGTGCGGCGGGCATGCTCGTACTGCGCCTCGTCGGGCCGCACCCGGGCCGAGCCGAAGATGGTCACGCCCTGGCCGACGTTCGCGAGGGTGTCGAACCCCTCCACGAACTCGCCCATGATGCGGAAGACGCGCCACGGATCGGAGTGGGTGAAGTCGAACGCGGGCGCCGGGGTGACGGTGGGCGACTCGAGGAGGCGCTCGTCCTCGGTGGTGGCGCCTATGCGGGCGGCGCGGCTCACGGACGGGCTCGGCTGCTCGGCTGCGGACATCTACCTCTGGCTCGGGCGGAGGTGCGTGGTCGGACTGCGTGCGGGGGCAAGATAGCCCCTGCTCGCCTGCGGGACAAAACGCCGGGGGCGCGGAGTCGCAATTCCGGGACCGTGGTGCGATTTTCGCAACCCCGGCGGGGGCGCCGCTTCCGCCCCCTTCCCGCTCACCGGAGAGCCTTTGAAGATCCCTGTTGCGTTCCTCGCGGACGAGGCGAACATCTCCCAGGACGGCAAGCTCAACGTCCTGGGGATCTTCGACCGGATCGCCGCGGCCACGTTCCCCACGGTGCACCCCAAGATGGTGTTCGCCTTCCGGGTACACGCCGAGTTCGCAGACGCGGGGCAGAAGTACGCGGTGCGCGTGCGGCTGATGGACGAGGACGGCGGCGTGATCTTCGAGGCCAACGGCGAGATCGTGGCCCCCACCGTGGGCCCGGGAGAGTTCTCCACCGCGAACCAGATCTTCACCCTCGTGGGGGTGCAGTTCGGGCAGCCGGGCGTCTACAAGTTCGTGGTCACGGCCGACGACCTCGAGCTGCACGAGACGCCTTTCATCGTCGCGAAACTGGCCGGCGAGTGACCGACTGATGCGAGAGATCCGGGTCCGGACGACGAAGCGCTGCGAGCTGGTGGAGATCACGGACCGGCTGCAGACGCTGCTGGAGGAGAGCGGCCTCGCGGAGGGCGCGCTGGTCGCGCAGAGCATGCACACCACCGCGGCGCTCACCGTGAACGAGAACGCCGACCCCGACGTGCAGCACGACCTGCTGGAGAAGCTGGAGCGGCTGGTGCCCCGGCACGAGCCGTTCTACCTGCACGCGGAGGGGAACAGCGACAGCCACCTGAAGACCAGCTTCTTCGGGCCCTCGCTCACCGTGCTGGTGCAGGGCGGACGGCTGGTGCTGGGGACCTGGCAGGGTGTCTATCTCTGCGAGTTCGACGGGCCGCGGGAGCGCCGCGTGGCCGTGCAGCTCCTCGCCGCAGCCGGGGCGCAGGGCAGGGGGGGCGCGGCATGACGGGCGGCGCGGGGAGCCTCCTGGCGATGGCGAAGCTCGCGGTGCGGGGGATGCGCTCGCCCAGGCCCGGCG
>DASYWD010000061.1 GCA_035936415.1 Longimicrobiaceae bacterium | reverse complement strand
GCCCCCCCCCCCCCCGCCCCGCTCACCCCTCCATCTGCTCCCGCAGCGTCCTGCGCAGCGCCTCCGCGAACCCCCCGATGAAGTCCACCTTCCCCCGCCGCGAGGCGAGGAAGGGATCCATCACCGTGCAGCGGATCACGCTCACCCCGCCCGCCTCCAGGTAGTCCTCGTAGCCGAAGCCCAGCGCCTGGGCCACCGGCTCGGCGGCGCGCCCGTACTCCGCCGCGCGCAGCACCGTCTTGGTGACGAAGTAGTCCAGCGCCCGGGCCGGGTGCTCCTCCGACACGCTCATGGCGCGGTAGATCCGGTCCGCGAAGGCGTTGCTGGCCTCCAGCGTCTCCAGCGACGGGTGCCCCACGGCGAAGCAGACGATGTTGATGTCCGGCGTGGGGAGGAGCACCAGCCGGAAGGGGGCCCAGTCGCCCATGGCGAGCCGGCGGTGCAGCATCAGCGCGCCCCGCGCCGTCTCCCCCACCAGCCGCCCGTACCCCCGCGCGTCCAGCGGGAGCACCTTGTGCGACATCCACACCCCCGCCGCCGCGGCCCCCGGCTTGGAGCCCTCGAAGATGAAGCGGCCGATGTACCCCCATTCCGACGCGCCGCGGTGGAAGAGGTAGGGCGCCTCCACCGCGACCAGGTCGCGGACCCGCCGGTCGCGGAAGGAGACCGCCCCCGCCGGGTAGGGGATGAACCCCAGCTTGTGCGGGTCGATGGTGACCGAGTCGGTGCGCTCCAGCGCCACCAGCGCGCGGTACACCCCCTCCTCGGGCCACGCCTCCGGGGCGTAGTCCGCGAGCGTCTCCTCGTACGAGCGCCGCTCGCCGCCCTCGCGCCGGGTGATGGTGGCGGCGTACCCTCCCCACGCCGCGTCCGCATGGAGGTAGAAGCCCACGCCCAGCTCGCGGGCGGCCCGGTCCCGCGCGTCGGCGATCAGGTCCAGGCGGTCCACCGCGCTCTCCTCCGTGGTGCCGATCACGGACACGGCCGCGATGATGGGGGTCCGCCGCTCCGCCATGAGGCGCACCTTCTCCTCGAACGCCTCCGGGTCCATGCGGAAGCGGCGGTCCACCGGGACGTGCACCAGCTGCGCCGCGCCGATCCCCAGCGCGCGGCAGATCTTCTCCCACGAATAGTGGGCCGTGGAGGGGACCAGCACCACGCCCGAGGGGAAGGCATCGCCGAACCGGGACCGGAGCCGCGCGCCGAACTCCTGGTAGCCAAGCGCCGCGAGCGAGTGCCGGCGCATCACCTCCAATGCCTGCCAGGCGTCTCCCGCCGACCCCTGCAGCGCCACCGCTGCGTCCAGCGCCGCGTCGGGCGCCAGGTTGAGGAGCTGCCAGAGGTCCAGTTCCAGCAGGTTGGCGGAGCCGCCGCCGGGGAGGCGCACCGGGATGTCGGCGGCGCCCATCTCCTCCGCCGCCCAGCGCGCCTCCACCGGGAGGTACTTCACGTTGCGCGCGACCCAGAGCGCCTCGAAGTTGGCCACCGTCCCGCCGGAGGTGAGGTGTCCCCACTGCCGGTCCGGATCGTACCCGATCATCCGCGCGAGCTGGTCCGCCACCTCCAGCTCCATCCGCGTGGTCACCGGCGAGGCTTCCGCCGCGACGTTGTTCGGGTTGTAGAGCATGGTGGCGAAGTACCCGATCAGGCTCGCCATGGTGAGATCGGACGACATGTGCCCGATGTAGCGCGGGCTGAAGAACGGTACCCCCGCCTTCAGCTCCCCCAGGAGCCCCATCAGCTCCTGCGACAGCGTGGAGATGGAGTGCTCGTACGAGGGGAGGCGCTTCTCCGTCTCCTGCAGGATGAAGCCGTCCTCCGGGTGGAAGTTCCGCCGCCAGAAGACGTGGTCCCGGAACGCCTCCAGCAGGAGCCGCTCGAAGGTCTCCGCGTTTTCCCCCTTGGGGCCCAGGAAGATGGAGCCCAGGTCCAGCGCGCCGTTCTGTGTATCGGTCATTTCGTCCGTTCGATTGTGTGCCCTTGCGCCTGCGTGTTGCGGTCGGGGGCGGGGGTGATCTCCGGAAAAGCCAAACTCGCTACGCTCGGACACAAGGCTTTTTCCTCCGACCACCCCCACCCCCTCGCTGCGACCCTCTTCGCGACGGTGCCGAACTGCAGCCGCCGTGCTC
>DASYWD010000060.1 GCA_035936415.1 Longimicrobiaceae bacterium | reverse complement strand
ACCCCGCACCCCGCACCCCGCACCCCGCACCGCGTCCGATGCTCCGCCTCCGCGCCCTGGCCGTCCCCCTCGCCGTCCTGCTCGCCGCCGCCGCGGCGGCGCACCTCCGCGCGTCCCCCGCGGCCGTGGCCGCGCCGGCGTGTGCGCCCCCGTGCGCCGACTCGGTGCAGGTCACCTACCTGGGCGTGGGCGGATGGCTGATCCGCCGCGGGCCGGACGCGGTGCTCACGGCGCCCTTCTTCTCCACCCCGCGCCTGTCGTCGGTGAGCCTCGCCCGGCCCATCCGCGCCGACACCGCGCGCATCGACGAGCGCGTGCGCGCCCTGCTCCCCGGCGCGGCGGGGCTGCGCGCGGTGCTGGTGGGGCACTCGCACTACGACCACCTGATGGACGTGCCGTACCTGGCGCGGCGCCACCTCCCGGGGGTGCCCGTCTACGGGAACGCGGCCATGCTCCGCCTCCTGGCGGCGGACCCGGTGCGGCCCCGGCTGGTGTCGGTGGAGGAGGACGCCGGCACCCACGAGGCGCCGGGGCGGTGGATCTACCCGCACCCGGACAGCACGGTGCGCTTCATGGCGCTCCGCTCCGGGCACGCCCCGCACGCGCTGGGCGTGAAGGTGTTCCGCCGCGGGCAGGCGGAGGAGCGCGGCGCGCTCCCCTCCAACGCCTGGGAGTGGGCGGAGGGGACGGTGCTGGCCTACGTGATCGACTTCCTGGACCGCGGGACCGGTCGCGTGGCGTACCGGGTGCACTTCCAGGACGCGGCGAGCGAGGCGCCGCTGGGCTTCCCTCCGCCGTGGGCCGCGGCGGACTCCGCGCGCTTCGACCTGGCCATCCTCTGCGCCGGCTCCTTTCACGAAGCGGGCGACTACCCGGCCGGGATCGTCGGCGCGCTCCGGCCGCGCGAGGTGCTGGTGGGCCACTGGGAGGACTTCTTCCGCCCCCAGACGGCCAGGCTCCGCCTGATCCCCGGGACCGACACGACGGAGCTCCTGCGGCGGGTGGACACCGTGCTGCCGCTCGAGGCGAGCCGGGCCGTCCCCCGCCCGGGGGCGACGCTCCGCTTCCCCGTGCACTCCGCGGGAGAGCCCGGCAGTCCGCCCGAGCGGGCCGGAGGCGGATTTCCCGATTCCGCCCTCCCGGGAGATACGCCTTTCCGGACGCTTCCGTGAACAAATCGTTGTGAGATGCGGCACCCCGGGTGGAAAAGTCGCGAAACCCCGGTGGGAAACCCATATTTTTGTGGAAAACCCACCCTGTGGCACGGGAATTGATGGATAAGACCGGTTCTCCAGCCGCCGCGCGACATCCCGCAAACCTGGCCCGAAAGTGTCTGCGCGGCTCCCTTGCGCGCTCCCCGCGCGCGCACGATCTTGGGCCTGCGGTCCCGCCCTACCCCGTCTCCACCGGCCCAATGCCCGATCCCACCCCCCGCGACCAGCTCCTGCAGGAGCTGGAGCAGCTCGCCGAGCGCGCCACCCCGGGCCCCTGGGAGGCCGAGATGTCGATCGACTTCGTCCGCGGCGAGGCCCATCGCACCGTGGTGCACTACCCCGGGGGCGGCCACCGTTGCGTTCCCGTGGTCTCCCCCGAGGGCGGGATCTCCGCCGAGGACCAGGCGTTCGTCGCGGCGATGGACCCCGCGCTGGCGCAGTGGATGGTCCGCGAGCTGCGGCGGCTGGCCCGTGTGGAGAAGCAGCACCAGCGCATGGCCAGCCACCTGCGCCACGTGGACGAGTTCCTCCGCAGGCGCGGGCTGCAGGCCGAGGCCCAGCGCTTCGCCGCGGTGCGCGAGCAGCTAAGCGAGATCGACTGGGCCTCCTGACGGCGCGCCGGACCGGAATCCCTGAACGGGGCGGCGCCTCCCGCGGGAGGCGCCGCCCCGTT
>DASYWD010000059.1 GCA_035936415.1 Longimicrobiaceae bacterium | reverse complement strand
GGGCGCCCTCCCGCTGGAGGGCGCCCCGCGCCATCACCGCATGGACCGGGCGGGCTACCAGCCGCGGTCGTACCCGCGGCGGATGGGCCGGCGGGACGCCCGCCCGAACTGCCAGTCGTAGTCGCGCGCGTAGCGGTCGCCGCCGGGCCGGTTCCCCGGGTTGAAGATGCGGCGGCCGGCGTAGTTGGCGTCGCCCACGCTGTAGGCGCCGCCCCAGGCCTCGTCCACCGCGTAGCCCGGGTTGAAGTAGCCGCGGGTCCGCGGCGCGTCGTACGAGGCGCCGTATCCCTGCTGGTTGGGATCCGGCACCCTGCGGTACACGGATTCGTCGTACCGTCCGCCGCGGAAGTGCCGGTGCGAGCGGAAGTCGTCGTCGTAGCCGCGGGTCCAGCGGCCGAACCAGCGTCCGCTGCCGCGGTAGTCCCGTCCGTAGTTCGCCATGGTGGCCTCCTGGTTCCGTTTCGTTCGAGAGGGGCGCAAGTTGCACGCCCATGGCCGGGAGCGCGGCTACTCCTCCGCCTCGATCGAGGCGAAGAGCCGCTTCAGCGCGGCGGGAGCGCTCTCCTCCAGGAAGCGGGCCATCTCCTCCTCCTCGGCCAGGCTCTCGCCCAGGATGCGGGCGCACTCCTCGTGGCCCAGGGCGTTGGCCATGGCGATGGCGGTGCGGTACGCCGCGATCTCGTAGTGCTCCACGCGCAGCCCGGAGCCCAGGTCGAAGGCCTCCAGCAGCGTCTTCGATGGCTTCTCGTCGGACTTGAAGGAGTCGTGCTCCTCCCGGAGCCCGATGGCGGCCTCGCACTTCTCCCCCTTGGCCTTCTCGCCGATGGACTCGAACGCCCTGTCCAGCCGCTCGATCTGACCCTCGGTCTCCTTCACGTGCTGCTCCACACGCCGTTTGACCTCCGGGTCGTGGGTCTCGCGCGCCATGGTCTTGGTGGCGGTGAGGAAGCGGCGCTCGGCGTAGAGCAGGTCGCCGAGCTCGTGCTTCAGCAGCTCCTTGGGGTCCGTCATCTGCGGCATGGTCCATCTCCGGTTGGGGTGTCTCGAGTCGTTCCGACCCCTCCCGGCGAACGCAAGTACCCTGCCCCGCGGAGCCCGGCGCTTGTCCGGCGGCCCCCCTCGCGCGAGACTTGAGGGCTTTTTTCCGCGCCCCGCCGGGGCGCGGACCGCCCCCACGAAGGCGAGCGAGAAACGTATGTGCTCTACGGAGGTGATCCGGTCCGTCCACGCGGACACCGCCTGCGGCGATCCCGCCACGCCGGACCCCGGCGACGGCGCCCCCGCCCTGGCCGTCCCCCCGGAGGTGCTGGGGCGGCTCCGGCGCGTGCGCGACCTGACGCACACCCTCACCCCCGACTTCCCCGTCTTCCCCGGGTACCCGTCCTTCCGCGCCCGCTCCCTGGCCGCGGTGGAGCACGACGGCTACGCGTCCAGCGAGCTGCGCCTGGTGGAGCACGTGGGGACGCACCTGGACGCCACCGCGCACTTCTCCGCCACCGGGGCGACGGCGGACGCGATCCCGGCGGAGCAGCTGCTGGCCCAGCTGGTGGTGGTCTGCATCGCGGAGCGGGCCGCCCGCGACCCCGACGCGCTGCTGGGCGTGGACGACCTGCGGGCGTGGGAGCGGCGCCACGGGCGGATCCCTCCCGGGGCAGTGGTGGCGATGCACTCGGGGTGGGAGGCGCGGCTGTCCGAGCCCGGCCGCTTCCTGAACGCGGACGCGGCGGGGACCCTGCACTCCCCCGGCTTCGCGGCGGAGGCCATGCGCTTCCTGGTGGAGGAGCGCGACGTGGCGGGCGCGGCCACCGACACGCTGAGCCTGGATCCGGGCACCTCCACTACGTACGACGCGCACCGCGTGCTCCTCCCCGCGGGGAAGTACGGCCTGGAGAACGTCGCGAGCCTGGGGCGGGTGCCCCCGGCGGGGGCGGTGGTCGTGGTGGGCGGGCCGAAGCACGCCGACGCCACCGGCGGCCCCGCGCGCCTCCTTGCCCTGTTCTGAGCCGGGGTCCCGAACGGGCGGCGACGGGTCACCCGAACAGCGCGCGCACCCTCGCCGCGTAGCGGCGGCTCATCGTGAGCGGCTCGCGCATCCCGCGCAGGTGGACCAGGTGGCTGCCGTGCGACCAGTCCTCCACCCGCTCGACGTACTCCAGGTTGACGATGGCGGAGCGGTGGATCCGCACGAACCAGCGCTCGGGGAGCCGCTCCTCCCACGCGCGGAGCGCCTTCCGCGCGTGCGCCGTGCGCCCGCCGGCCAGGTGGAGCAGGGAGTTGTCGCCCTCGGCCTCGATGGCGGCCACGTCGCCCACGCGGAGGAAGGCCCGGCGGTCGTCCAGGCGGAGGAAGAGACGGTCGTCGTACTCCAGCGGTCCGCCCCGCTCCTCCGGGGCGGGGGCGCGTGCCTCCAGCCGGGCGACGGTGGCGGCCAGCCGCTCCGGGGCGACCGGCTTCAGGAGGTAGTCGAGCGCGTTGGCCTCGAACGCGCGCAGCGCGTAGCGGTCGTAGGCCGTCACGAAGACCACGTCGGTGCCGTCGCCGATGCGGGGGAGCAGGTCGAGCCCGGACTCCTGCCCCAGGTGGACGTCCAGGAACACCACGTCGGGGTCGAGCGCGCCCACCAGCTTCGCGGCCTCGTCCACGGTGGCCGCCTCGCCCACGATGCGCACGCGGTCCGCGTGCCCCTCCTCCAGGAGGGTGCGGAGCTCGCGGCGGGCGAGCCGCTCGTCGTCCACGATCAGCGCGTGGCGGAGGCCCATCGCTCCCCTGTGTCGGAAGCCCCCTCCGGGCGGGCGGCCGGCTCGATCCCCGCGCGCACGGCGTCCTCCCACGCGAGGGCCGGGATCTCTACCCGCACCCGCACCCGGCCGTCCTCCTCCGCCACCTCCATGCGGTGGCGGTCCGGGAAGAGCTGCCGGAGGCGCTCGCGGACGTTGCGGAGCCCGAGCCCGGCGGAGGCCTCCCCCGCCCCGCCGGCCGGGGGGAGCGGGATCCCCGTCCCTTCGCGCGGCCGGAGGGTGCCGGTGTTCTCCACGGAGAGACGGAGTCGCCCATCGGCGACGGTCCCGCAGATGCGGACCCGGAGCGGCGTGCCGGGCGCGGCGGGGACGCCGTGCTTGAGGGCGTTCTCCACCAGCGGGTGCAGGAGGAAGGCGGGGACCGCGCAGCGCGCGGCTTCCGGCTCCACCTCGGTCGCCACCTCGAGCCGGTCCTCGAAGCGGATCCGCTCGATCCGGAGGTATCCCTCGACGGCCTCCAGCTCGTCGGCGAGGCGGGCGACCTGGAGGGGGCGCTCCAGGAGCGCGTAGCGGAGGAAGCCGGCGAGCTCGGTCACCATCCGCCGCGCGCGGTCGCGGTCCTCGTCGATCAGGGCACGCAGCGAGTTGAGCGCGTTGAAGAGGAAGTGCGGGTTCAGCTGATAGGCGAGCATCTGCAGCCGCGCCTGGTGGGCCAGCGCTTCGGCCCGGAGCGCCCGCTCGCGCTCCGCCTGCAGCGCGCCGTAGTAGCGGACGCCGAAGTACAGGGCGCTCCAGGCGAGGAGGACCGCCGCGTTGTAGACGGTGTTGTCCAGGAGCGGCTCCGATCCCACCAGCTGGACCCGCTCCCCGGTCCACGCCGCGAGGAGGTCGGACGCCAGGACGCCGAGGTAGGTGTGGAAGGCCGCGGTCCAGAACAGCGAGCCCAGGTAGGAGCCGAGCACGCTGGTCCCCACGATCCGAGCCAGCGGCGCCCCGGCTACCTGGACGCGCGCGTAGACGGCCCCGAGCCCGAGCGTGGTGACCAGCCCCAGCGCGGCGAAGGCCCACTCGAAGACGACGATCAACGGGAACGTGAACTCGCCGATCCGCCCCACCGACATGGCGGCCGCGAAGGCGGCCCACCCGCCCACCTGGAGGGTCCAGAAGAGCGAGGGGCCGCGGGCGGCGGGCCGAGGCGTGGTCCCGGTGGTGTCTTTCATCTACCCGTCGCCGCGGCTGCGCAGCTCGATGAGGGTGGCCGGGGGGAGCCGCCGTCCGGCGCGCTGGTTGGCCCGCCGGACGAACTCCGGGGTGACGCCGTGGTCCTTCATCTCCACCAGCTCGCCGGGGGAGACGGAGGCGTAGCCGAGCGCCCGCAGCTCCCGGACGAAGCCGGGCTCCACGCGGTGGCCGCGCATCTCCACCAGGGCGGGGACGGAGCCGGCCCGGAACCCGAGCGCGGCAAGCTCCCGGAGGTAGTCGAGCCCCGCCCCCTGCTTCCCCGCCCGGATCAGCTCGTCCACGGTCGGGCGGCGGTACCCCAGCCGCTCCAGCTCGTCTACGTAGACCATGCCCACGTCGTGCAGCGCCAGCGAGAGCTGCTGCGCGGGCGTGGGCCGCCCGATCCCACGCCGGGCCAGCCCCTCCGCGAAGGCGGCGTCGGGGGCGAAGGTGAACTCGCCGCGGCCCCGCCCGCCGGAGAAGCTCCCCACGAAGGTGAAGACGCCCGCGTCGCGCCGCAACCGGAAGCGGGCCGGAGCACTGCCTCCCGGCTCCAGGACGGCGGGGGCGAGACCCTCCAGGTGCCGCAGCTCCACGCGGCGGCTCTGCAGGCTGGTGCCGGTCCCCGTCCAGTTCATGAAGGTGAGCTGGACGTACGGAACCCCGCCGACCTCCGGCGCCCCGTCCACCTGCCAGTGCCCCCCGGGCCGCTCCTGCGCCCATGCGGCCGCCGCCCACAGCGACACGAGCAGGACCGCGGCGGCCCGGGCCCTCACGGCTCCCTCCGGGCCGCCTCCAGGAGCGGCCGGAGCCGGATGCGGTAGGTGTCGCCCAGGCCGTTCCCCGGCGAGTCGAGAAGCGCGCTCCACTCCCCGGCCCCGAGCGCCCGGTCGAGCGGCCGGTCGGCGAAGCCGCGCTCGCTGGCGAAGTACAGCCACTCCCCGTCCGGCGAGACCACCGGGCAGTACTCCGTGGCGGGCGAATTGACGAGCGGGCCCAGGCTGCGGGCCGGACCCCACGTGCCGTCGGGCTGCCGGAAGCTGACGTACAGGTCCCCGCCGCGGCCGGACCCATCCGGGCGCCCCCACGAGCTGTAGATCAGCCAGCTCTGGTCGGGCGCGATGAACGGGGTGGTGTCGTGGTGGTCGGGGGAGTTCACGGCCGGGCCCAGGCTCTCCGGCTCGCCGTACTCGCCGTCCACGAAGGGGACGCGGTAGACGTCGCCCTGGCCGCGGCTGTCGGGGCGGACGGCGGCGACGTACAGCGTCCCGTCCGCGGCCACGGAGGCGTAGTGCTCCGCACCGGGGCTGCTCGCGCCCGGCACGTGGCGCGGCTCGCCCCAGCCGGAGCCCTGGCGCGCCACGTAGAAGATGTCGAAGTCGCCCCGGGGCGGCGCCCCGGGCGCGAGCGGACGGCGCGAGATGAAGAACAGCTTCGACCCGTCGGGGGAGACGATCGGGTCCGCGTCCCCGTAGCGGCCGGAGAAGGGGGCGACCTGCGGCTCCGTCCAGCGGCCGTCCCGGAGGTGCGTCTCCATGATGACGTGCAGCCGCCCGTAGGCCGGGGTGCTCACCGTGAAGTAGGCGGTCCGTCCGTCCGGCGTGAAGGTGGGGGGAAGCTCGTATCTCCCGGTGGAGAAGATGCCCGGTCCGAAGAGCTCCGCCGCCCCGGGCACGGAGGGGGCGGGCTGCTGGGCCCCCGCCGCGGAGGCGGAGCCGCCCGCCAGCAGGGCGAAGAAGGCAGCGGTCAGGCGGGGCCTGCGCATCGTGGAAACCTCCTTTCGTGTGGATGCCGGGACCGGCCGGATCGCCGACCCGCCCCGAAAGGTGCCCGCCCGCCGCCGCTCGCGCGACGCATTTACGCCCGGTGGAGGATTTCGCCGATGAGCGGTCGCCTGGGCCGACGAGCGGCGCTCACCCGGGGTCGGGCCGGTACGATCCCTCCCGCAGCTCCGTGAGCACGTCGGGCCGGTGCGGCGCCCACCCGAGGAGCTGCCGCGCCCGTTCCGCGGACACCTGCAGGTCCAGCGCGAGGGCGTCGGCATAGGCGCCGAGCGTCGCGCGCGCCTCCTCCAGCGGCCACGCCTCGGCGCGGGCTCCACGGGTGGCGG
>DASYWD010000058.1 GCA_035936415.1 Longimicrobiaceae bacterium | reverse complement strand
CCCCCCCCCCCCCCGCTTCTGTTGTAACCGACTCCAGCCGGAAGCGAGCCGCGCAGCAGCCCTACCGGACGACGACCTGCTTCTCGACGGTCACGGAGCCCTGGTTCGCCACGGAGCCGTTGCTGAAGAGCACCTTCCGCCCGGTCACGCGGATCACCCCCTGCCCCCGCTGCGGAAAGGAGACCCGGAGCGTACGCGGGAGGCGCACCACCGCCATGGTGCACATGACCCCCGCCCCCGCCTCGTGCCTGTCGTGCGGGGTGATCGCGACGCTCAGGCCCGTGGCCGCGGTCTCGGCTCCCGCCTCGCGCCAGCACCCGTCGGCACCGTAGGTACGGACCACCACGTCGAACGGCGTGCCGGCCACGACCGTGTCGGGCGCCTCCAGGACCGCCTGGGCCATGGGATCCGCCGGAGCGCCGGGCGCGTACGAGCCCTGCGGCCCGAGGGAGAGGCCCGGCGTGACCCACTCGACGATCCCCACCACGCGCCGGTCGTCCGGACCCGTAGACATTTCACATCCCGCGAGAGCCGCGCCGACGAGGACCGCGGAGAGGGCATGGAGAGTGCGCATCAGCATTCTGGAGGAAGGGGAGGGGAAAGGAAGCGGAACGCTCCACCCCACAAGCTAGCTCCGGCCCGCGCGTTCTGCAAGCACTGTCGTGAACTATGGGAAGACTCGACCTCCGCCACCCGCTTCGCGCCCCGCACGCCGCGCTCGTCCTCCTCCCCGCCCTGCTCCTCGACACCGCGTTCGCCCTCGACCTCGTGGGACGCTTGCTCGACGCCGGGGGGCTCTGGACCGCGGGCGGCCGGGTCGGCACGGCCGGAGTGGTGGCCGGGCTGGTCGCGGGCCTCCCCGCGGGCCTGACCGGGGCCCGTCGGCGGGGCGGACGCACCGCCGCCTTCGCCCTCCCGTACCTTGCGGGGGTGGCGCTCTTCGCGCTGGCGCGGTGGGTCCGGGGCGACGCGGCCATCCCGCCCGAGCCCGTGCTGGTCGGGGCCGAGGGGATGGCGACGCTGCTGGTGTACGCGGGCGGGTGGGCCGGGGGGTACTTCGGAGGGGGCGCCGCGCCCGCCGGGCCCCGTCAGGGAGAGCAGTAGAAGAGCCGGGCGGGAAGCACGTTGAGGGGTTCGAAGCTCTGCTGCACCCACCCGAAGATCCGCTTCAGGTCCGGGAGCACGCCCCCCGAGAACTGGTAGACCAGGAAGGCCCCGTCCGGCTTCAGCGCCGCGCGCGTCGCGCGCAGGATGCTCACCCGCAGCTCCGCCGGCATGGTGCTGAACGGGATCCCCGAGATCACGTAGTCGGCGGAGCCCAGCCCCATCCGCTCCAGGATCTCCACCACGTCCGCCGCCGAGCCCGCCTCCACCCGCAGCCGCGGATCCGGGAGCGACTGGCGCAGGTAGTCCACGAAGTCCTCGTTGGTCTCGATCACCACCAGCTTCGCGTCCGGGTGCATGCGGCGCAGGATCTCCGCCGTGAAGTTCCCGACCCCGGGGCCGTACTCCACGATCAGCCGCGCGCGCGCCCAGTCCACGCGCCGCAGCAGCCGGTCCACGAGGAAGCGCGAGCTGGGGATCACCGACCCCAGCATCCGGGGGTGCTTCAGGAAGTTCCGGGCGAACAGGGACACCTGCTCCCGGCGGGAGAGCCGCCGTGCCTGCACCTTTGCCATCTCGCTCACCTCGCTCAAAAAAATGGGACCCCGCCGCGGGGGGCAGCCTGTCAGGAGAGAGTCCCGTGCAGAACCCGTGCTCGCGCTCCGGACCGCGCGCGCGGCGAAGTGCCGCCCCGCGCGGACCTGATCTTGCAAGACGTTGCGGACCAAGCAGTTATCCGCAACGAGCCAGGAGTTGATACATGACCGATATGCAGCACACGCCGCCGGAACGGAGCGCGGGGATCCTGGACCAGGCCCTGGGACGCGTCCGCCGGTCCGCCCCGCTGCGCCGCTGGGGCGCGGTGCTCGCGCTGGGGGCCATGGGCACGGGGATGGGGGTCGCGCGCGCCGCGGAGAACGCGCACCGCAGGGCTCCCGCGGCACCCCTGTTCGCGCCCGACGGGGTGGCCGTCAACGCGATGGTGGCGACCACCGCCCCGGCCGGCCCCGACTGGGACCTCCCCAACCTGGACCACGAGCGCGTGGACTTCTGGGTGGAGCGCTTCACCACCAGCAAGCGGGGCGAGTTCACCCGATTCCTTGAGCGGAGCGGACGCTACGTCCCGATGATCTCGGCCAAGCTCGCCGAGCGCGGGATGCCGCAGGACCTGATCTACCTCGCCATGATCGAGTCCGGCTTCAACCCCTCCGCCTACTCCCCGGCCGCGGCCTCCGGGCTCTGGCAGTTCATCGAGGAGACGGGGAAGCGCTACGGCCTGGCCGTGAACCGGGCGGTGGACGAGCGCAACGACCCGGTGAAGTCCACCGACGCCGCGCTGGACTACCTCACCGAGCTGCACGAGCGCTTCGGCTCCTGGTACCTCTCGGCCGCCGCGTACAACACCGGCGAGAACCGCGTCGCACGCATCATGCGCGAGGAGACCGGCTCCGAGCGCGGCGACGAGGAGTCGTACTACCGCATCTGGAACCGCCTCCCCCGCGAAACGCGCGACTACGTGCCGCTGATGATCGCCGCCGCGCGCATCGCCAAGGAGCCCGCCAAGTACGGCTTCGACACGGTGCAGCCCGAAGCGCCCATGACCTACGAGGAGGTCGTGGTGGACCCGGGCGCGCCGCTGGACGCCGTCGCCCGCGCCGCCGGGATCCCTGTGAAGGAAGTCAAGGACCTGAACCCGCAGCTCACGCTGGACCGCACCCGCAACGACCGGCGGAGCGTGATCCGCGTCCCCGAGGGCACGCGCACCGCGTTCCTGGTGAACTGGCCCCGCGTGCGCGAGGAGCGGACCCTGGCCGTCACCGAGTACCGGGTGCGCTACGGCGACTCGCTCCTCGCCATCGCGCGGCGGCACGGCGTGACCGCCGAGCAGATCCGCCAGGAGAACCAGATCCGCGGCGACCGGATCCGCGCCGGCCAGACGCTCCGGATCCCGCCCGCCTCCGGCTGAACGGCAGTGCGTGAGTGCGAAAGTAATACGGCGCCCCCACCGGAGGATCCCAGTGGGGGCGCCGTTTCGCACTTCGCACTTCCCACTCACTTCTCCGGCACCAGCGACACCTGCACGTAGTTCCCCCGGTCCAGGTAGCGGCGCGCGGCCTCGCGCACCGCGGCGGCGTCCACGCGAGCAATCCGCTCCCCGCCGACGAGGATCTCCTGCAGCGGCCACCCGTTCCCCACGTACGACACGATCTGCGAGATCCAGAATCCGTTGTCCCGCATCTCCGTCTCGCGCGAGCGGCGGGCCGCCTCGCGCACCTTGCGCAGCTCCTCCTCCGTGGGGCCGGCGCGCTTCAGCGAGTCGATCTGCGCGAAGACCACCGCCGTCAGCTCGTCCACCCGCTCCGGCGAGGTGCCGAAGCCCACGCTCACCGTGTAGGTGGGGCGCGGGTCGCGCACGGCGGAGGCGCTCACCCCCACGCCGTAGGTGCCGCCCAGGTCCTCGCGGAGCTGGTCGCGCAGGCGCAGCTGCAGCACCTCCGCCATGGCGTTCATCGCCACCAGCGTGTCGCGGTCGAAGGCGGCCGTGCCGGTGAAGACGAGCTGCGTCCGCGCCTTGGGCTCCATCCCCCGGCGCACCGTCTTCCGCACCACGCCGCGCGGGTGCCGCATCCCCACGTCGCGCCACGTCTCCTTCCGCCCCGTGGAGGGGAGGCTCCCCAGGTACGTCTCCACCAGCGGGCGCAGGGAGTCCGGGTCCAGGTTCCCCACGAAGAAGAAGGTGAAGTCGCCCGCGTCCGCGAAGCGGTCGCGGTAGAAGTCCAGCGAGCGGCCCAGGTCCATCCGCTCGAAGGTCTCGCTGGTGATGGGCCGGGCGCGCGGGTGCCCCTGCGCCAGCGCGACCCGCAGCGTGTCCTGGAACGCCGCCTCGGGGCTGGCGTCGCGGTTCCGGAGCGCCTCGCGGGCGCGGGCCTGGTACGTCAGGAAGGCCGTGGTGTCCGCCCGCGGCGCCGTGAAGTACAGGTGCACCAGCTGCAGCAGGGTCTCCACGTCGCGCGTGGAGCCGCCGCCGCTGAACCCCTCGCGCAGCTCGCCGATGCTGGGGCCCACCCCCACCAGCTTGTCGGAAAGGCGCTTCCCCAGCTCCACCAGGTCCAGCTCGCCCACGCCCCCGCCCTGCACCACCCCGGTGGCGGTGAGCGCCGGGACCCAGAGCGAGTCCGGCGCCAGCGACAGGCCGCCGGGGCTGTTCGCGGCGAAGAGGAACTCGTCCTCCTTGTAGTCGGTGGACTTCACGAACACCCGCACCCCGTTGGAGAGCCTCCACTCCCGCACGTCCACCCCGGGAACGGTCCGCTCCGAGACCACCCGCCCGGCCTTGGGCGGCTCCGGGATCAGCGGGAGGTCCGAGGTGCGGTCGTCGTACGCCGCCACCTGCGCGCGGGACACCGAGTCGAGCACCGCCGCCAGCTCCGCTTCCGCGGGCGCGCGGAGCCCCGGCTTCTCCGGGAGGCTCACCAGCACCACCCGGCCCCGGTCGCGCAGCCGCGCCGCCGCCGCGCGGTTCACCTCCTCCAGCGTGATCCCCGGGAGGAAGCGCCGGTACAGCCCGAACTCCGAGGCCACGTCCGGGATCGGCTCCCCGCCCAGGAAGTGCGCCACGTACTCCGCGGTGAACTGCCCCGAGTGCGTCTTGTCACGCTCCGCGTACACCTGCTCCCAGAGGCGCAGGAGCTGCTCCTTCTGGCGCGCCAGCTCCGAGGCGGTGAAGCCGTGCTGCGCCGCCCGCTCCGCCTCCGTCAGCAGCGCCTCCAGCCCGCGCTCCACCCCGCCGTCGCGCACCTGCGCGGAGAGCACCCGCGCCTCCGTGCCCCGCACCAGCGGCCCGGACGAGGCGGAGGCGGAGAGGAAGGGGGCGTCCGGCGTCTGCGTCCGCTCGTAGAGCCGGTCGCTGAGCATCCCCAGGTAGAGCGCCTCTACGATCCCCTCGCGGTACGCCGCGGTCGTCCCCTCCGCCCGGTACGGGTGCTTGTAGTAGACGGTGACGGTGGAGCCGGTGGCCTCCGGGTCCGCGGCGATGGAGAAGAGCGTTTCCTCGTGCTCGGGGAGCGGGAAGGCCGGGCGGTCCTTCGGCGCGGGCGAGGCGGCGAGGTTGGAGAAGCGCTCCCGGATGGCCCGCTCCACCTCTTCCTTGTCGAAGTCACCCACCGCCACCACCGCCATCAGCTCCGGGCGGTACCACTCCGCGTAGAAGCGGCGCAGCGCCTCTGGCGAGGCGCCCTCCAGCGACTCCCGCGTGCCGATGGGGAGCCGCTCGGCGTAGCGCGAGCCGCGGAAGAGCACCGGGAACTGCCGGTCGCGCAGCCGCGACCCCGCCCCCTGCCCCAGCCGCCACTCTTCGACCACCACCTTCCGCTCCTTCTCGATCTCCTCCGGGTCGAAGGCCACGGCGCGCGCCCACTCCTTCAGGATGTGCAGCCCGGTGTCCATCACCCCCGCGCTGTCGGTGGGGAGGGTGAGCATGTACACCGTCTCGTCGAAGCCGGTGTAGGCGTTCACGTCCGCCCCGAAGCGCATCCCGATGGACTCCAGGTAGTCGCGGATCTCGTGCTTGGCGAACTCCCGCGTCCCGTTGAAGGCCATGTGCTCCACCAGGTGCGCCAGCCCCAGCTGGTCGTCGTCCTCCAGCACCGATCCGGCGTTCACCACCAGGCGCAGCTCCGCGCGATTCTCCGGCTCGCGGTTCTCGCGGACGTAGTAGGTGAGCCCGTTGGGGAGCCGTCCCACAGTCACGGCGGAGTCGGTGGGGATGCGCTCGCCGGGAGCGGGGAGCGCGGCGGAGCGCTCCGGCGCGGGGGGCGCCGGCGTGCCCGCCGGGGCGGCGCAGGCGGTGAGCCCGGCCAGGCCGAGCAGGACGAGTGCGCGGGCGGACGCGGTGCGGATCGGGTGCATGCGGTCGGGATCGCTCGGGAAACGCTGCGGACGGCGCGAATCCCCCCGCCGGAGCGTCCGGCGGGGGGATTCCGTCAGGGAGAATACCCGGCAGCGCTCCGGTGGGTCCGGGCTCAGCGCCCGGCCGTCGAGGCGGGCGCGGGGGCCTTCCGACGCGGCTCCGTCGGGCGGTGCACCGCCGCCAGCACCGAGTCGATGGCCGCGCGCTCCTTCATCTCCCCCAGCCGGGAGTGGATCACCCGCCCCCGCTCGTCCAGCACCACCGTGAGCGGCACGCTCTGCGCGCGGTAGAGGGAGGCGAGCTTGTCCTCCGGGAAGCGGACCACCGGGAAGGAGAGCCGGTTCTCGGCCAGGTAGCGGCGGGTCGCATCCACCGAGTCCAGGGCTATCCCGTACACCTGCACCGGCACCGAGCGGACGGTGTCGAGCGCCGCCGTGATCTCCCGCCACGCGGGGAGCGTGGTCATGCAGTACGGGCAGGTGGTGGTGAAGACGAAGAGCACCTGCCGTCCCGAGGCCGGCGACTCGCCCACCGTCACCGGCGCCCCGTCCAGCGTGCTGGCCTGGAAGGTGGGGACGAACATCCCCGCGTACGGCTGCGTCGCGCGCTGGTAGAGGCGGGCGTAGCGGTCGTTCTGGTCGCGCACCTTGAGCGAGAGGACCACCACCAGCGCCGCGGCCACCGCGAGGGCGACGACGGGAAGGATTCTGCCGATCCGATCCATCATGGGGCTGCTCCGGGAGAGGGGAGGCGAACGCCTGGGTAGATCATAACAAGACAGAATTGAACGATCAAGACACGGGCAGCCGCCCCTGCCGCCGCGCGCCCGCACCCGCTATGCTTGGGCCGTACGCACCCCCACCCCGACCCGGAGGCTCGCCATGCCGAACCCGCGCCGGACCTGGACCGTGGACTCCATCGAGGAGGGCGTCGCCGCCGTGGCGGAGGAGGGCGGGCGCGTGCTCCACCTCCCTCTCTGGCTCCTCCCGGACGGGGTGCGCGAGGGCGACGTGGTGGCCGTCGCGCGCGAGGAGGGCCCGGACCGCGTGGTCCTCCACCTCGCGGTGGACCGGGACGCAACGGAGCGCGCCCTCCGCCGCTCGCGCGAGCAGGTGGAGGGCGCGCCGCCCGGTCCCCACCCCACCGGGGACATCGTGCTCTGATACCGAATCCGGATATGTCGCGAGTGGTCGGCGGGGGGAAGCTCCTCCGGCGGTGCGAAACTCGCCCGGTCATCCGGGCGAGACGCGAGTGCGGAGCGGGCTCACACAAACGCACCGCCTGCTGAGCCTCCCCCCGCCTCCCGATCACCCTCTCCGGTCTACCCGGATCCGGTGTGAGGCCGCTCCGCGCCTACGGCTCGTCCCGCCGGAGCGCCTCCAGGGCCCGGCGGAGGCGGACGAACATCGCCTCGATCTCCGGGACGGAGGTGGCGCCGACGGAGAGCCGGAACCAGCCGGAGTCCTCCTTCATCCCGAACGCCTGGAAGGGGACGACGGCGAGCCCCGCCCCTTCCAGGAGCCAGCGCCGCACGTCGTCGTTGGTGCGCAGCGCGGCGCCGTCCGGGCCGGCGTGGCCGTGCAGGGCGAAGCGCGCGCTCAGGTAGATGGCGCCCATGGGGACGATGGCGTCCACGGGGAAGCCCGCCTCCCGCAGGCGGAGCAGCCCGGCGTACAGCGCGTCCAGCCGCGCGCGCACCCCTTCGGTGAGGGTGGCGTGATACCCGTCGATGGCCGCGTCCTCGCGGAGGAGGCGCGCGGTCGCGACCTGCTCGGCGCGGGGGGCCCAGGCGCCCACGTGCCCCAGGATGCTCGCCATGCGCGCCGTCACGTCCGGCGGCGCGACCGTCCACCCCACGCGCACCCCGGTGGCGGCGAAGGCCTTGGAGATCCCGTCCACGAACACGGTGTAGGGCTCCATCTCCGGGCGGAGGGAGACCGGGTCCACGTGCGCGGCCGGCGGGAAGGTGAGCATCCAGTACACCTGGTCGTACATCACGTAGAGCGGCCGCTCGTCCGCCCCGCGGCGGCGGTTCTCCTCCAGCACCAGATCGCAGATGTCGCCCAGCGCCTCCGCCGTGAAGGCGGTGCCGGTGGGGTTGAGCGGCGAGTTGAGCGCCAGGAGCCGCGCCCCCCGGACGACCGGCTCCAGCAGCTCCCGGGTGGGGAGGAAGGCGTCCTCCGCGCGGCAGACCACCGGCACCCCCTCGGCGCCCACCAGGTGCACGTAGTGGTTGTTGTTCCAGGAGGGGACGGGGTACACCACCCGGTCGCCCGGGTCCACCAGCGCGCGGTAGGTGGTATAGATCCCCGGCCGGGAGCCCCCGGTGACGAGGACGCACTCCGTCGGGCAGCGGAGCCCCAGCCGCCTCTCGTTGAAGGCCGCCACCGCCGCCCGGAGCGCCGGGATCCCCTCGGAGGGGGGATAGTTGGTCTCGCCGGTCCGCAGCGCCTCGCCGATCGCGTCCTCCAGGAAGGCGGGGATGCGGAACTCCGCCGGGCTGAAGTCGCCCACCGTGAGGTTGCACACCTCCACCCCCTCCGCCACCATCGCCCGGACGTCCGCCGCGATCCTGAGGATCTCCGAGCCCACCAGCCCGCCCGCCATCGCGGAGACCCGCGCCCCCCCTGCCGCTTCGCTCGCCACCGCACTCCTCCTGTTCGAGAGGTCACCCCCGCCGGCCCCGCCGGAGGGCCCGCCGCCGGAAGAATACGCTCCCGCCCGGGCGGACACCACGCCACCCGCGAAACGACACCGCCCCGGCGCTCGCTTGAGCGCCGGGGCGGCCGTGTACCCCCTCCCCCGGCCCCTCCCCGCAAGGGGGAGGGGAGAACGGCGGGACCACGCGCGAGAGCCCCGCGTGAGGGATGCGAGCCCGCAGGGGCGAGACCCGCGGGCTGTTTCGCGGGGCTCGCCGCCGTTAGCCAGCGTAGTTTGCTGGCTTACGGCGCCGCAGCCCGACCCCCGCGCCCGCGGGGGGCACGCCCGAACCCGCAGTTCAACCCGCCCGACCCGTCACGGCAACGGATTGCACCCCGCCTGGCTCGACGCCCGATCCACCGGCCCGCTACTGCTGACGCCGCCGCGCGTGACCGAGACCGTGTAGCCGCCCCCCTCCGTCCCCGGCGAGCGGATGGTGACGGTGCCGTTCTGGTCCGTGCGGTACCAGGGCTTCCCGTACGACGAGTACATCTCCTTGGTCTGGTCGTGCACGTGGCCGTAGCTGTTGTCCACGGCCAGCGAGAAGGTCACCCAGTCCGGGTCGGTGGCCCGCACGAAGCTGCTCCGCACCCCGTTGCAGCTCCCGTGGTGGTTTCCCTTCACCACGTTCACCTTCATCCCCGGGAACACGGCGTACCCGGCGCCGCCCACGAACCACTCCTGCGCCTCGTGCTCCGCGTCGCCCGCGAACCACATGCTGAAGCTGGCCGAGTCCGGCCCCACCAGCTTCACCGGGGTGGAGCGGTTGTTGGGGGTGGAGCCCGCCGGGTTGGGGCGCATGACGTGCAGCTTCGCCCCGCCGTTCAGGGTGACGGTGCAGACGGCCGAGCCGTTGCCGCACGGGTCGTCCGTGTCGCGCACCGTGAGCTGCCCGCGCGAGGCGCGCGCGTCCACGGAGTCGCGGAGCTGCTGCAGCGCCGCGTTGTTGTACGCGTCCCGGTTCTCGAAGAAGTAGCGGACGGTGATGCCGCGCGCGGAATTGAACAGCTCGCGCAGCCCGGCGTGGTGGTCGTAGTGCTGGTGCGACAGGATCACCACGTCGATGGTGGAGTTGTTCAGGCTGAGCGAGTCCAGCAGCCGCCCCATCCGCAGCGAGTCCGGGCCGCCGTCGATGAGCACCCGGCTGGTTCCGTTGGTGATGAGGTTGGCGTCCCCCTGCCCGATGTCCAGCACCCGGACCACCAGCTCCGACGCGCTCCCGGGCGGCGGCGGGGTCACGACGGTCACGGCGGCCTCGCCGTACACCCCGTTCTCCGCCGTGGCGCGGATCGTGGCGCTCCCCGCCGCGAGGGCGGTCACCAGCCCTGCCGCGTCGACGGTGGCGACGGCGGGGCTGGAGCTGCTCCACGCATAGGTGGTGCTGGTCGTCTTCCCGTTCGCGTCCACCGCGGTGGCGGAGAGCTGCTGTGCGCTCCCGACCTCCACGGTGACGGACGAGGGAGAGACCGTGACCGTGGCCGGCGGACCGGCGGGGAGGGGAGAGACGTACCCGTCGTTGCGCGCGCCGGGCGTCCCCTTGTCGCCGCTCCCGTAGACGGACGTCTGGGTGGTCCAGTTGCTCCCGCCCATCGCCGTGTTGTCCTGCGAGGCGTCCGCCACCCCCCGGGAGGCGCCCGTCGGGACGCTGCTCCAGGCGACCGAGTCCACCGTCGCGCCCGAGGCGTCGCGGAGCGCCACCCAGTCCGCGGAGTTGGCGAGGGTGAGGCCGGTGCCGTACACGTACGCGGCGCTCACCCCGCCGTTCACGCCGCCGTTCCCGTTCCGGGCCAGCACCGCGTACCCGCCCGCGGGGACCACCACGGAGGTGGCGATGGTGTGGGCGGCGTCGTTGTTGGAGGCGAGGATCCACCCGCGCAGGTCCACGCTCGCGGAGCCCCAGTTGTACACCTCCACCCACTCTCCCGCGTCGTCGGCCACCGCGTTCGGGTTGGGCATCACCTCGTTGACGACGATCGCTCCGCCGCCGCCCCCGCCGGTCCCGGCGCCCACCGTGAGTGTGGCCTCGCCGTACACCCCGTTCGGCGCCGTAGCGCGGATGGTGGCGGTCCCGGCGGCCACGCCGGTCGCCAGGCCGCTCCCGTCCACCGTGGCGACGGCCGGGTCCGCGCTGGTCCAGGTGAAGGTCGTCGCGACCGTGCTCCCCGCGTCGTCGGTGGCGGTGGCGGTGAACTGCTGCGTCGCCCCCGCGCCGACCGTGGCCGAGGAGGGCGACACCGTCACGGCAGCCACCGGGGCGACCTGGCCGTCGTTGCGGGCCCTCGGAGTCCCCTTGTCCCCCTTCCCGTACGCGGTGGTCTGCGTCGTCCAGTTGGTCCCACCCATCGCCGTGTTGTCCACCGAGGGATCCCTCACCCCGCGTGACGCCCCCGCGGGGACGCTGCTCCAGGCGACCGAGTCCACCGTCGCGCCGGAGGGGTCGCGGAGCACCAGCCAGTCGGAGGAGTTCGCCAGCGTCAGCCCGGTGCCGTACACGTAGCCGACGGTGACCCCGCCGTTCTGCTTGCTGTTCCCGTTGCGGCCCAGCACCACGTACCCGCCGGCCGGGACGCTCACCGAGGTGGCGACGACGTGCGCGGCGTCATTGTTCGAGACGACGGTCCACCCCTGCAGGTCCATGGCGGCGGTGCCCCAGTTGTGGACCTCGAACCACTCCCCGGCGTCGTCCGCGACGGCGGCGGGGTCCGCCATGACCTCGTTGATCACGAGCCGCGGCCCGGCCGCGGCGAGGGCCGGGGCCGCAGGCCCGGCGGGCTCCAGGGGTGCGCGATCGGCGCACGCGCTGGCGAAAGCCAGCGCGGCCAGCGCGCACGCTCCATACAGGTGACGCATGAATTCTCCGGCCTGTCGGGGTGGGAGCCGCCGGGCGGCGGCAACGCGGCGGCCCCGGACGGGGCCGTGCGTTATGCGACAGGAAAGTCACCCGCAAGCATCACGCCCGGGAAACGTGCGGGGGCGGCGCGGGGGGAAGGGGAGGGCCGCGCCCGGGGATCGGGAACGCAAAGAGGCCGCCGGATGACGATCATCCGACGGCCCCTTGATTCTGCCGCTCCCCGACGCGATGCCGACCGGCTCGCGCCGCTGCGGAGAAAGTTCGCTGCGCAGTTCGGCGTTAGCCGACGCGGCGATCGCTTGCCCGGGTCAGGGAACGAACAGCATTCGAATTGGCCAAGGGATCACCTCCTTCGTTCAGGTTGAACATCGGGCGTGGACTCCGTCGGAGCCGAAGCTCCGTGGTTCCGCGGCCTCCGGGTCGCCCCTTCGGCCGCCGGCCCCGCCACCGCGCAAACAGCGGCGACGCACGAAGATAAACAGTTTTCATCCGAAGTCAAGGCGCCGCCGGCACCCGTGCCTCAGACCCCTCGGCACGCCTGGCCGCGTTGTTGCGGCATCGTGGCGGGTCGCGGTCCGCCACCCTCCGCCGTCCGGTCCGATGTCCACACCCGATCCCCACGCGGCGCTGCGGGTCGCCGTCACCGGCTCCACCGGCCTGATCGGCACCGCGCTGGTCGGCGCCCTCCGCGCCGGAGGGCACCGCGTGCTCCGCCTGGTCCGCTCGCGCCCGGCGCCCGGCGGGGACGAGGTGTACTGGAGCCCCTCGCGCGGCGAGATCGACGCGGACGCGCTGGAGGGGACGGACGCGGTGGTGCACCTCGCCGGGGAGAACGTGGGGCAGCCGCCCTGGACGGAGGAGCGGAAGCGGCGCATCCTGGACAGCCGGGTCCAGGGCACCGGGCTCCTCGCGCGGACGCTCGCCGGCCTCGCCGCGAAGCCGCGCGTGCTGGTGAGCGCGTCGGCCGTCGGCTACTACGGCGACCGCGGCGACGAGGTGCTGGACGAGTCGTCGGCTTCCGGGAGCGGCTTCCTGGCGGAGGTGTGCCGCGCGTGGGAGGCCGCGGCCGACCCGGCGCGGGAGGCGGGGATCCGGGTGGTGCACCCGCGCATGGGGGTGGTGCTGAGCGGGGAGGGCGGCGCGCTGGGGAAGATGCTCACCCCGTTCAAGCTGGGGGTGGGAGGGAAGATGGGGAGCGGCCGGCAGTGGATGAGCTGGGTCGCCCTGCACGACGTGGTGGAGGCGGTCCGCTTCGCCATCGGCACGGACGCGCTCTCCGGCCCGGCCAACCTCACATCGCCGAACCCCGCCACCAACGCGGAGTTCACGGAGGCGCTGGGCCGCGTCCTGGGCCGCCCCACCTTCTTCAGCGTCCCCGGGTTCGCGCTGAAGCTCGCCCTGGGGCAGATGGCGGACGAAGCGCTGCTCGCCAGCCAGCGCGCCGTGCCGGAGAAGCTGCGGGAGGCGGGGTTCGTCTTCGAGTACCCGGACCTGGAGGGGGCGCTCCGGGCGGCGCTGGGGAGGTAGCGCGGGCGGAGCGGCGGCGGCGCTCTTGCTCAACCCGCCTCTCTCCCCGTATCTGTTCCGCGGCCGCCCTGTTCACCGAAAGCCCCTTCCGGCTCCACGCGCAGAGCGCCTCGCGGGCGCCCCCTGGATGACGGCACCACCCCTGTCCCCGCCGCCGGCGCCACCCGGGCGCCCTGCCCGCGTCCAGCGCTACCTCGACGCGCTCGTGGGCGCGTGCACCGGGGGCGGCGGCGCCCTGACCTGCGTGGTGCTGTTCGGCAGCGCGGCGCGCGGCGGCTTCTCTGCAGGCGCGTCCGACGTGGACCTCGTCGTGGTGCTCCCGGACGGCGCGTCGGAGGAGGACCGGCGCCGCGTCCGGGCGGAGGCGGCGCGCCTGGAGGTCGCCCACGGGTTCCGGGCCGCGCGGCAACGTCCGACGAGCGCGCTGGCGCGGTTCATGGAGCGCGCGGGCGGGAACGCGCTCCCCTGCTTCGTCTGCACACGGAGCGACCTGCTTTCCGGGGACGTGGCCCGCATCCTCGGCCTCCGGCCGGTGGAGGCGCTCTTCACCGACCGGATCGTGCTGGCCAGCATCGTCGACTCCGCCGTGACGGTGTGGGGGGAGGACCTGCTCCCCCGCGTCCCGGTCCCGCCGATCCGGCGGCTGGACGTGTTCAGGGCGCTGTTCGCATCCGCGTCCCGGCTCGTCCTGAGCGCCGCGGCGTTCCCGGTCGTCCCCGACGCCACCCGCCACGCGATGGGAGCTCTCAAGCACTCGCTCCACGGCTGCTTCTACTGTGTTCGCCGCCGATGGGCCCCGCTGGAGGAGGAGGTCGCGTTCTTCCGCGGGGCGGGGGCCGACCGCGCGCTGGCGGAGCTGCTGGAGCTCCGCAGGCGGCCCCGCCGGTCGCTCGCCTTCGTGCTGCGCTGCCTCCCGGCCGTCGTGCGGCTGCACACCCGCGCGGCCCGGGACGGCCGGTTCC
>DASYWD010000057.1 GCA_035936415.1 Longimicrobiaceae bacterium | reverse complement strand
CGGTCCGGTCCAGGTTGGCCGACTGGTTGGGGGCCACCTTGTCGCGCAGCTCGAAGCCGTAGTAGCTCCGCAGGCGTCGCCTCCCGGGCCCGGTCGCGGAACCGCCGTTCTCCCGCAGTCCGGAGGCGGCACCCCCCGACGGCCCGCGGGAGGTCGAGTCGCGGGCGCCCGCGCTCCCCCCCGAGCGCGCCGAATCGCCGGGGGCGCGCCGCCCCTTCGCGGCGGAGGCGGAATCGCTTCCGGAGCGGGTCCCCTGCCGGGCCGACGCGGAATCGCCTCCGGAACGTCCACCCTTCCGGGCGGTCGCCGAATCGCCGCCCGGGCCGCCCGACGGACCCCCCATGGAGCCGCCTGATTCGCCGTTCCGCGCGGGCCAGTAGGCGAAGCTCGTGTCGTGGCGGGTGTCCACCACCCACCCGAGTACCTCGACGGCACACGGGGAGCCGAGCTCCTTCAGCGGGAGCAGGAGCTCGATGAAGTTGGAGGAGCTGTTGTCCCCGATCTCCACTCGGGCCTCCTTCACTCGAGTCCACTCCCCCTCACGGGACTCGTACAGGTGCCAGTTGCCGACGTACACCACGGAGTCCCCCTTCGGGGTCGACTCCCCGTCGGTGCGTATGGCCAGCAGGTAGTCGGCCTTGAAGGGAAGCGTCCACTCCTGTCCGCCGTACGACTTCGCGTTTTCCGTCCCCCGGCTCCCCAGCGGGTCGGTGTTCAGGTAATACAGCAGGAAGCGGTCGGGCGACTCCGGGAGGCCGGCCACCGTGCAGGTCGGCTGCGACAGGTCGGTGCAGTCCCCGCTCCCGATCGCCGAGCCGGTGTATCCCAGGTAGAGCGCACAGGGGTCCCACGTCGCATACGCGGTGTAGCCGCTCTGAGCATCCGTGCTGGTCCGGAACGCCTCCCTGCCGGTATTGAAGTCGTTGCCGTTGTCGATGGGAATGGTGTGGTACGGCAGGGAACTGCCGCTGTAGTCCTGCGACCGGTCGCAGCCGCCCGCGGAGAGTCCCTTCCTCGGAGTCTGACATCCCTGAGCGCCGAGGGCGAGCGTCAGGAGCAGCAGGCCGACCCCTGAGCAGCGGTGTCGCGATCCCATGGTTCCCTCCTGGTCGCGGTGTCCAGCCGGGGGCCATCCCGGGCCTGGCGAAGAGCCCCCCAACGTCCGAGCGGCGGATCATTTCCCGCCACGATAGGAACAGATGCGAGAAGTGTACCACATATAATACGACTCAAACTGCAGGAGCCGTTGCGCAGAAACGCTTTGCGGTCTGCCGTTGCCGCGGCGTAGCGGCATCGCTAGCTTCACGGCTCCAGAACCCATCCATCCCATCATGACCTTCGTGCGCCCGACCATGCCCGAGTACAGCAACCTCCAGCTCGACGTCCAGGACGGGATCGCCACGCTCTCCGTCAACCGCCCCGACAAGCTGAACGCCCTCAACGAGCAGACGATCCGCGAGCTGGGGCAGGCCGTGCGCGAGATCCGGGAGCGGGAGGACGTGCGCGGCGCGATCGTGACCGGCGTGGGCGAGAAGGCCTTCGTGGCCGGCGCCGACATCGCCGAGCTGGCGAAGATGGGCCCCGTGGACGGGGTGGAGGTGAGCCGCCTGGGGCAGCGGGTGTTCCGCGCCATCGAGCTGTCGCGCAAGCCGGTCATTGCCGCGGTGAACGGCTTCGCGCTGGGCGGCGGGTGCGAGCTGGCGCTGGCCTGCCACCTGCGCATCGCCTCCGAGAACGCGAAGTTCGGGCTCCCCGAGGTGAAGCTGGGGATCATCCCCGGCTACGGCGGCACGCTGCGCCTCCCCCGCATCGTGGGGAAGGGGCGCGCGCTGGAGCTGATGCTCACCGCCGAGATGATCGACGCCCAGGAGGCGCACCGGATCGGGCTGGCGAACAGGGTCGTGCCCCAGGCGGAGCTGATGGACGCCGCGCGCAAGCTCCTCGGCACCATCCTCCGCAACGGCCCCGTGGCGCTGGGCCTGGCCATCGAGTGCACCACCCGCGGGATGGAGATGTCCGTGGACGACGGCCTGGCGCTTGAGTCCAACCTCTTCGGCCTGCTCGCCGCCACCGAGGACATGCGCGAGGGGATGGGCGCGTTCCTGGAGAAGCGCAGGGCGGAGTTCAGGGGGAGATGAACCGCAAGCGCGTGAGTGCGAAGGTGCGGGAGTGGCTCGCGCCGAGCCCGCGCGCTCTCGCCGTTTCCGGGAGATCGTCATGACCGGTCTGCGCCGTCTGCTGCTCGCATCGCCCGTCGGGGGGCTCCTCGTGGAGTACGACGACGCGGGGGTGCGGAGGATCGAGTTCTGGGAGCAGGGGAAGCACCCGCCCGCCGGCACGCGCGACGAGCCGGCGCGGGACGACGTGGTAGGGCGCCAGGTCGTGCGGGAGCTGCGGGAGTACTTCGCGGGCGAGCGGCGCGAGTTCACGCTCCCGCTGGCGATCGAGGGGACGGAGTTCCAGCGCAGCGCCTGGGACGCGCTCTGCCGCATCCCCTGCGGCGAGACCCGCACCTACGGCGAGATGGCGCGCGAGCTGGGGCGGCCCAACGCCTCGCGCGCCGTGGGCCAGGCGAACCGCCGCAACCCGGTCCCCATCGTGGTCCCCTGCCACCGCGTGCTCGCCACCGGCGGCGGGCTGGGCGGGTACCTAGGCTCGTGGGAGGGCGGGGACGGGACGGGGATCAAGCGGTGGCTGCTGGAGCATGAGAAGCGAATGAAGAATGTAGAATGAAGAATGTAGAAACAACTGCTTAGCTCGTCGCGAGCCGGGGCGCCCGCGGTCACGGGGAGCCCCTTTCTACATTCTCCATTCTTCATTCCATATTCCGCCCCCGTGCCCCTCTCCCGCCTCCGCCTCCACGCCTTCCGCAACCTGGAAGACCAGATCCTCGACATCCCGCCGGGCGGCGTCGCCATCATCGGCGACAACGGGCAGGGGAAGACCAACCTGCTGGAGGCGGTCTACTACCTGGAGATCTTCCGCTCCTTCCGTGGGGCGCCGGACGAGCAGCTCGTCCGCTTCGGGGAGGAGGTGTTCCGGGTGGAGGGGCGCGTGCGCGAGGGGGACGGCACGGAGCGGGAGATCGCCGCGGCGTTCGAGCGGCGGCGGAAGCGGAAGAAGGTCACCGTGAACGGGGCGGAGCCGGAGCGCATCGGCGAGGCCATCGGGGGGGTGGGGGCGACCATCTTCTCCCCCTCGGACGTGGAGATCGTGGCGGGGAGCCCCTCGGGGCGGCGGCGCTTCCTGGACATCGTCCTGTCGCTGGCGGTGCCGGGGTACCTGGGCGCGGTGCAGCGCTTCCGGCAGGTGCTCTTCCAGCGCAACGCGCTGCTCCGCCAGGGCGCCGCCCCCGCCATGGTGGCCGCCTGGAACGAGGGGCTGGTGGCGTGGGGGAGCCGCGTGGCCGCGGCGCGGGCCGCCTGGGTGGCGGAGGTGGAGGCGAGCTTCGCGGAGCACTACGCGCGCGTGGCCGGCGGGCCGCGCGGCACGCTCGCGTACGACCCGTCGTGCGGGGAGTGGGACGTGGGGGAGGGGGACGCGGTGCTGGGGGTGGCGGCGGCGTTCCGGGGCGCGCTGGAGCGAGTGGCGGAGCGGGAGGTCCGGCGCGGGATGACGCTGGTGGGCCCGCACCGCGACGACCTCCGCTTCGAGATGGAGCGCACCGGCGCGGCGCCGCTCGACCTGCGCACCTACGGCTCCGGCGGACAGCAGCGCACCGCCGCGGTGGCGCTGCGCATGGTGGAGGCCGAGACGATCCGCGCCAGCCGCGGGCGCGAGTCCGTGATCCTCCTGGACGACGTCTTCGCGGAGCTGGACCCCGGCAGGTCGCTGCGCATCATAGAGTGGATCGACGCCCAGGAGGGCGGGCAGGTGATCCTCACCTCCCCCAAGCCGAGCGACGTGGAGGTGCACGGCGGCGCCCTCCCCCGGTGGGAGATGCGCGGCGGGCGGGTGCGAACGGGGTAGGGGTCAGGGAATGGCCCCCCGCCGCTTTGACCGGACCCCGCCGAGGGGCTAAATTTCCCGCCTTCGAGCTTCTCGCCGCACCCCGCCACCCCACGCCATGTCCCGCACCCCCGACCGAGGCAGGCCGCAGCTCGTCGGCGACGTCCTCTCCCGCTTCCTGAACCGCAGCGGGCTGGGGGCGAAGGTGGAGGCGGCCTCGGTCCTCACGGAGTGGGAGGAGCGGGTGGGGCCCCAGATCGCCGCCGTCACCGAGCCGCTGCGGGTCTCGGACGACACCCTCTTCGTGGCCGTCTCCACCTCGGCGTGGATGATGGAGCTCACCCTGATGAAGGGGGAGATCGTCCGCCGCCTCAACGCCGGGAAGAAGACCGGAAAGATCCAGCACATCGTGTTCGTGATGGGCTCCTGACCGCCGCGCCGGAAACCCGGCTCCCGCCTCAATTTTCGATCCGCCGCCCGGGGCACTTCCGCCCCCGCCCGGGGTATGGATGGAAGTTGGATTTTCGACGCAAACCCAGAACGCAGAGAACATGGCTTCGACCGCCGCAGCCCAGGAATACAACGCCGGGCAGATCCAGGTCCTCAAGGGGCTGGAGGCCGTCCGCAAGCGCCCCGGGATGTACATCGGCTCCACGGGGCCGCGCGGGCTGCACCACCTGGTCTACGAGGTGGTGGACAACTCCATCGACGAGGCGCTCGCCGGCTACGCCGACCGCGTGGACGTGACCATCCACGCGGACGACTCCATCACGGTGGTGGACAACGGCCGCGGCATCCCGGTCGACATCCACCCGACGGAGGGGGTCCCGGCCGTGGAGCTGGCGCTCACCGTTCTGCACGCCGGCGGGAAGTTCGAGAACCAGGAGGGCGGCTCCTACAAGGTGTCCGGCGGCCTGCACGGCGTGGGCGTCTCGGTGGTGAACGCGCTCTCCGAGTGGACGCAGGTGACCGTTCGCCGCGACGGCAAGATCTACCAGATCGGCTTCGCCCGCGGCGACAAGGCGCAGGACCTGACGGTCGTCGGCAAGGCGCAGGATACGGGGACCACCGTGTCCTTCAAGCCGGACCCGCTGATCTTCCAGGAGACCACCTACTCCTTCGACACGCTCTCCAACCGCCTGCGCGAGCTGGCGTTCCTGAACAAGGGCGTCCGCATCGCGCTGACGGACGAGCGCCTGGTGGAGGGGGAGGTGAAGGAGCCGCGCCGCGAGGAGTACCACTACGAGGGCGGGCTGAGGGAGTTCGTGGAGCACCTGCGCGGGACCCGCAAGCCGCTGCACGCCGCCGTGGTCTACATCGAGGCCGCGCGCCCCGAGGCGGAGATCGAGATCGCGCTCCAGTACGACGACGGGTACAACGAGAACACCTTCACCTTCGTCAACAACATCAACACCCACGAGGGCGGCACGCACCTCACGGGCTTCAAGTCGGCCCTGACGCGCACCATCAACGACTACGCGCGCAGGACCGGCCTCTTCAAGAAGGGCGGGCTGGACGCGCTCTCGGGCGACGACGTCCGCGAGGGGCTCACCTGCGTGATCTCCGTGAAGGTCAAGGAGCCGCAGTTCGAGGGGCAGACCAAGACCAAGCTGGGGAACAGCGAGGTCAAGGGCGCCGTGGAGAGCGTCGTCAACGAGAAGCTCTCCGAGTTCCTGGACGAGACGCCGGGCGTGGGCCGCGCGATCATCGAGAAGGCGATCTCCGCCGCCCGCGCCCGCGAGGCCGCCCGCAAGGCGCGCGACCTGACGCGGAAGAAGAGCGCGCTGGAGACGGGGGTGCTCCCGGGGAAGCTGGCGGACTGCTCGGTCAACAACCCGGAGATCTCCGAGATCTACATCGTGGAGGGCGACTCCGCGGGCGGCTCGGCCAAGCAGGGGCGCGACCGCGCCTTCCAGGCGATCCTCCCGCTCAAGGGGAAGATCCTCAATGTGGAGAAGGCGCGCTTCGACAAGGTGCTCTCCAACGAGGAGATCCGCGCCATCATCACGGCGGTGGGCACGGGGATCGGCGAGGACGAGTTCGACCTCAAGAACGCCCGGTACCACAAGATCATCCTGATGACCGACGCGGACGTGGACGGCTCGCACATCCGCACCCTGCTGCTGACCTTCTTCTTCCGGCAGATGCGGCAGCTGATCGAGGAGGGGATGATCTACATCGCGCAGCCGCCGCTCTACCTGGTCCGCAAGGGGAAGACGGAGCAGTACGCCTACTCGGACCCGGAGCGCGACGAGATCCTCGCCCGCTACAAGGGCGCGGACGGCGAGGCCAAGGGGATCCACGTGCAGCGCTACAAGGGCCTGGGCGAGATGAACCCGGACCAGCTCTGGAAGACCACCATGGACCCGGACACGCGCACGCTGCTGCGGGTCTCCATGGACGACGCGGTGGAGGCGGACTCGATTTTCCAGACGCTCATGGGCGAGGACGTGGACCCGCGCCGCAAGTTCATCGAGGAGAACGCCCGGTACGTGCGCAACCTGGACGTCTGACCTCACTGTGGTGTTACAAATGTCCTTGGACGGTTAATCGAAAGTTCGGCGATTTCGCGTAAGTTTCTGGACACGGGACGGCGAAAGGGCCCGGGGGTATCCGCCCCCGGGCCCTTTCGTCATCCCTCTTCGTGAGCACGTGACGACACCCTACCCCGGTGATCTCGAGCAGCACGGGGCTGCCCTGCGATCAGTTATGCAGGAGCGGTCGGGGCGAGTATCATCTCCTTCTGCGGGCCGTCTGCCTCGGCGGCCTGCTCGTTCCGGCGGTCCTGACGCGGCCGGAAGTGTGAAGAAGAAGGTGCTCCCGCAGCCCACAACGCTCTCCGCCCAGATCCGTCCGCCGTGCGCCTCCACAACGCCGCGGGAGATAGCGAGACCGAGCCCAGCTCCCAGGTGCGCCGTCTCCTTGGCCTGCCAGTGCTTCCGCGGGGATCGAAAAAAGGTCTTTGGAATGCGGAAAGTCGTGAGAATGGACGCTCGGCTCTGCGCCTCACGGCTCTCTCGAGCTCCTCCCGCAGGATCTCGTAGTCCCGCTTCAGCTCCGCGCGGTTCCACCCGGACCGCGCCCGGTTCTGGCCGTGCCGCTCGCGACCGCGCCGGTCCGGCATCCGCGCCCGCCCCGCCTTGGCGGTGGGGAGAACGAGGAAAAAGGTGGACCCCGCGCCCGGCTCGCTGTGGGCGACCAGGTCGCCGCCCATGAGCCGCGCCAGAGAGCGGCTGATGGTCAGCCCAAGGCCGGTGCCCTCATGGGGGCGGGTGTACCCCGCGTCCGCCTGCTCGAACGGTCGCCAGATGTGCTCCATCCGCTCCGCCGCGATACCGATCCCCGTATCCTGGACGCGGATCACGGCCCACGGCCCCTCCGGTGAGGGCGGAGACCCGCCCGGCGTGGCGAGGACCGGAACGCATGGGCGAACCGCTGCGGGCACGTCTCCGGCGCTCACGTGACGAGCTCTCCGGAGGATCCGAGACGGCGCATCCGTCTACTGCACCACCGCGGAGTAGACCAGCGTCTGGAACCTCGCTTCCAGGGGAGAGCGGCTTCCGGGTGACAGCTGGGTCCAAGCCATGGCGACCATGCCGTTCACGGGGTCCACCCAGAAGTACGTCCCCAGGTAACCCGACCAGCGGAAGATGCCGATCGGGCCCGGCCGCGCCGCCTGCGCAGTGTCGACCTTCACGGCCACCCCCAGCCCGAAGCCGTAGGTCGGGTCCCTCAGCACAGGGCTCGGAACCGGCGTCAGCTCGGGCGGCACCGAGTTGTGGGTCATGAGCGCGACGGTCTCCGGCCGGAGGATGCGGGTCCGGCCGAAGCTGCCGCCGTTCAGGAGCATCTGCGCGAACCGGAGATAGTCGTCGGGAGTCGACAGCAGACCGCCGCTGCCCCAGAGGAAGCGCGCCTCCGGCTCGAACATCGCCGAAAGAGCGTCGCCGCTGACCGCCCGCAGCGTGCCGTCGGGGCCGTGCGTGTACACGGTGGCGAGACGGGCCCGCATGTCCGGGCGGATGCGGAAGCCGGTGTCCCGCATCCCGAGAGGCCGGAAGACCTGCTCCTCCAGAAAGTGGTCGAGCGTCTGCCCGGAGGCGACCTCGATCACGCGCCCCGCGACGTCGAATCCGGAGCCGTAGCTCCACTGCGTCCCGGGCGGGAAGAGCAGCGGGATCCGGGCGAGGCTGTCGGTGAACTGCTCCAGCGTGCGGCCGGCATCGTAGAGCTTCGCGCGGGTGAAGATCGTGTCGACGGGTCCCGCCGTGAGACCGTACGCGAGCCCGGAGGTGTGGTTCAGCAGCTGGCGGACGGTGATCGGCGAGTCAGGGGCCTGGAGGATCGGTGCATCCGCCGTGCCCCCGGCGAACACCTTCACGTCCGCGAACGATGGGATGTATCTCGACACCGGATCGTCGAGCCCGACCTTGCCATCGTTGACGAGGCGGAGGACGCCCACGGCGATCACCGGCTTGGTCATCGAGTAGATGCGGAAGATCGCGTCCCGACGCATGGGCTCACGGCGCGCCACATCCTTCCAACCGAAGGTACGCTCGTATCCGATGTGGCCGTGCCGGGCGACCACGGCGTAGATGCCACCCACGCTGCCCGAGTCGACCAACGGTTCGAGTGCGGGGGCGATCCGGTCGAGCGCCGCCTGCGAGAGACCCAGCGTTTCGGCACGTGCCGTGGGGAGGGCGGGCTTCGCGTTGCCGGTACAGGACGCGAGTGCGCCCGTGCAGGCGATCGCGACGGCCGCGCCCATAAACCGGTTCATCATCGCGTTGCTGTCGCGGGGGCAGCGATCGGCTCGGCTCGGCCAGCTCTCGCCGCCCGAGCGTGGTGGGGAGGACTCAGAATGGTATCAGGAGGCACCGCTCCCGTCCATTGCGAGCCAGTTGTGCTGGACCTCGGCGGCAACATTGGCCCTTCATACCATACCCCGGCAAAGTGTTAGGCGTCCTTTGCCGTAGGCTCAATTGCTTCCCGAACAACTATTTGCATAAGGAACGCGGCACCCCCTTCAGAAACGGCCTCCAGAAAGGCCCGTGATCGGGACGGAAGGGACCGGGTTTTGTCAGGGCCGATTTTCCCGCGGAGCGCGACCGTCACCCTGATCTCGGCGCTCCGCTGCATCATAGGAGCACGTGGGAGAACTGCACCCTCTCCCCTGCCAGCACGAAGGCAGTGGTGGGAAGGCCCCGCGCCATCTCCTGCAACCGCTCGTAGTAGACCGGGAAGTCCTCGCCCGGCACCGCCATCCCGAGCAGCACCAGATCGGCGTCGCGCGACGACTCGCGCAGGAGCTCGGCGAACCCGCGGCCGCCGGCCACGATCACCTCCGCTTCCGCCCCGACGCGTAGGCCGCCGATGATCCGCTCGAGGTTGGCGCGCGCCCCGTCGGCCGCGCCCTCGCTCGGCACCACCAGCTTCACGCATACGCGCGCCCGGAGCCAATCGCTGCTGGTCCGCAGCAGGTAGGCCAGGATCATCATCAGCCCGCCGTTGGCCTGCAGGCCGCCCCACCACACGTCGATCCGGCGCCGCTGCCCGAAGGCGGCGCCGTTGGACTCGGAGAGGGGCTGGTCGTCGCGCAGGATCACCACGTTGCGCTGCGCGCGGTGGAAGCGGCGGATCATCGCGCAGTAGCGCTCCCGCACCGCCATCTCCTGGCTGGCGCCCAGGATCACGGTATTCGGCACCAGGGGGCCGAGCCCGTAGGCGTCCACCAGCCGCTCGGCCCCCTCAAAGGGGTCCGGCGCCGCGATCAGCCGCACCAGCCCCTGGACGCCGCGGCGGGTCAGGTACTCGCGGATCGTGCCCTCCATCCGGGCAACGCGGCCGGCGTCGCGCGCCGCCTCGGGAAGCACGCTGGAGACGGTGATCATCCCGTGCCCGTGGGTGAGGCTGGACGCCAGGTCGATCAGGCTCCAGCGCTTCGTGGGCGCTCCCGAGAGGACCAGCAGGTGGGGCCGCCAGTTCCGGGCGTCGGTAACGGGCTCCAGCCGCAACACCACCGAGCGCACAAGCGCCATTCCAATCCCGCGCCGCACGTCGCCCCAGGTGGCTTCCAGCTCGCGGCGCCGCAGCCAGAGGTACACCCCCAGCACAACCGCCGCGGCCACCACGGTGGCCACCGCGTTGATCAGGAACATCACCGCCAGGCAGCCGAACGCACCGAGCAGCGAAACAGACCAGTGGATCCTGAAGGCGGGACGGTAGGAGGGGCTCTTGAGGAAACCCTCGATGCCCGCCGCCAGGTTCACCGTCAGGTAGGAGGCCAGGAAGAACATCGAGAGCACCGGCGCGATCAGGTTCAGGTCGCCCACCCAGATCGCAACCAGCGCCAGGCCCAGCGTCACGGCGGTCGCCACGCGCGGCGCGTCGTCCTCGCCGCTCCCCCTGCCCAGCACGCGCAACGGCCCCGGCAGCACCCCGTCCCGGGCCAGGGCCTGCAGCACGCGCGGCGCGCCCAGGATGCTGCCCATCGCGCTGGACAGCGTCGCGCCCCAGACCCCGAGCAGGATGGCGTCTCCCCAGAGCGCCATCTCCCGCATGATCAGAGGGTTCTCGATCAGCGTAGCGGGGTCGGCCCGCCGGGAGAGGAAGATCGGCAGCGCCATGTAAACCACGTACCCCACCACCAGTGCCGCCAGCGTGCCGCGAGGGATGGAGCGCTGCGGGTCGCGCAGATCGCCCGACATGTTGACCCCCGCCTCGATCCCGGTGACCGCGGGGAAGAAGACCGCCAGCACCGCCCAGAAGCTCAGGGACGCGGCCGCGGGCGCACCGGTGAGGTCGAGCCCGGTCTCCTCCACCGGCCGGCCCAGGAAGAAGGAGATCAGCGAGAAGGCGATGGCCGCCATGATGAAGAATTGTGAGCGGATCGCCAGCTTCGCCGAGAACAGGGCCAGCCCCGCGACGGCCAGCGCGGTCGCGATCCCCACCCAGCGCTGGCTCAGGGCGGGAAAGACGCTGACGACGCTCTCTGCGAAGCCGACCACGTAGAGGGCCACCGAGAGAGCGATGGCGAAGTAGACGGGAATCCCCACCGCGCCGCCGGTCTCGATCCCGAGCGAGCGGCTGATCATGTAGTAGGCGCCCCCCGCGCGCACCCGGCGATCTGTGGCGATCGCCGACATGGAGAGCGCCGTGAACATGGTGATCGAGGTGCAGATCGTCACGATGGCCAGTGCGCCGAGCAGCCCTACGTTGCCTACCACCCAGCCGAAGCGCAGGTACATGATCACGCCCAGGATGGTCAGGATCGAGGGCGTGAACACCCCCTCGAAGGTACCGAAGCCGGCACCGCGCGCCGGGGGGTTCTTGTCGTGGCCTTCGGCGGCGGCGCTCGGCTCGGGCGCAGGGCGGCGGAATGGGAGGCGCATGGGTATTGGGGCTCGGGGAACGGCGAATCGGGTGGAGCGCAGGATCCAAGCCGCATCCCGCCGCGGGCGGGAGTCCCTACAGCGTCACCACCGGCGCCAGATCAAGGCAAACAGGCGCCGGTGTGTCCCCGGATCAGAATCGCTATGCGAATATGAGTCTCAGAGCCACCGCCGTCAGCCACACTCCCTTGTGTACCACCGATCGCCGCACAAACCTGCTTGTAAGTATGCTTCGGAAGTCTTGACCCCCCTTGCGATTGCGCCTACCGTGTAGGTGCCGGCCACGGTTCAGTTTCGTGCACATGGCCGCCCTCCCCCTCCGAAAACGCACCCCGACCGCGAGGTCGGTCCGCAAAGCCGCGGGTCTCGCCACGCGAGACGGCCGGGCTGCCGAAGAGAGGCGCATCAGTCCGCGTTATGTCTTCGGCAGGTGCCATCCAGCGCCTGCAAGTTCGGGTCGTGCCGCACCCCCTGTCGGCACTCCCCGTCCCTGTCCTGCAAGCGAGGCCCCATGAAGTACTCCCACCGCCTCCCTCCCGCCGTCCTGGGTCTGATCCTCGTCTCTGGCGGCTGCGTCGAGGACTCCGGCACGCCCACGTCCCTGGCCCCCAGAGCACCGGTCGAAGCAGCATCCGCAACACCCTCCGGAATCATCCCGGGCCGGTTCATCATCACCCTACGTGAGGGGGCAACTCCTGCCGCGGTCGCTCGCGACCATGGCGTCTCGCCGGACTACGTCTACACGCACGCGCTGAACGGCTTCGCCGGTGCAATGTCCGACGCGGCGCGCGACGGGCTGCTGCGTGACGCCCGCGTTTCCCGCGTGGAGCCGGACGGGATCGCCCGCATCGTGACGACCCAGGGCAACGCCACCTGGGGCCTCGACCGGATCGACGCGCGCTCCGGCCTGAGCGGCACCTACACGTACAGCAGCACCGGCAGCGGCGTCAATGCGTACATTATCGACACCGGGATCAAGTTCGACCACGGGGATTTCGGCGGGCGCGCGGTTACCGGCTACGACGCGGTGGATGGCGGGAGCGCCGACGACTGCAACGGGCACGGCACGCACGTAGCCGGCACGGTGGGCGGCACCACCTGGGGCGTCGCCAAGAGCGTGAAGCTCATCGGTGTCCGTGTGCTGGACTGCGGCGGGTCGGGCACCTGGAGCGGGGTGATAGCCGGGATGGACTGGGTGACGGCCAACCACGTGAAGCCCGCGGTCGCCAACATGAGCCTGGGCGGCGGCGCCAGCACCGCTGTGGACGATGCGACGCGGAACATGATCGCAGCCGGCGTTGCAACCGCGGTCGCGGCCGGAAACGGCAACATGGGAGGGAAGGAACAGGACGCCTGCGGATATTCCCCTGCGCGCGTAACGGAGGCGATGACGATCGGCGCGACCAGCCAGTCGGATGCGAAGACATCCTGGTCGAACTACGGGGACTGCGTGGACTGGTTCGCCCCTGGGTATCAGATCGCCTCGGCCTGGCATACGGACGACTACAGCGGCGACGGTTCGTACACCCGTACCATCAGCGGGACCTCCATGGCGAGCCCGCATGTGGCCGGCGTTGCGGCCCTGTACCTTCAGGCGCACTCTGCCGAGTCGCCGCAGCAGGTCCGTGACGCGCTCTACAGCTTCACGACCAAGGGAATCGTGACCAACTCTAAGACCGCGAACAATCACCTCCTCCATAGCTTCGAGACGGTGGATAGCGGAGGCGGAGGCGGGGGCGGTGGCGGTGGCGGTGGCGGTGGTACTGAGCCGTGCACCCCGAAGGGTAAGTCGGGTAAGTGCTAACCACCGGGTGACTGGCAGGCAAATGATGTGGGCCGGGCGATCGCCGGGCCCACATTGTTCTTCTTTCCTTTGGCCCGTCCCGCGGGCAACCGGTGCCATTCCGGGGAGGTTTGACTCGAGGCGCCGACCGTACGAACAGCGGCGAGGCGGCAGTGTGCCGCCCGGCACCGATCTCCGCGGCGTGGGAGGTTGCGGGGCAGCTCGCTGGTGGTGCCGGATGGCCCGTGTAGCACGGAAGCGTCCGCCGGGTGTCTTGACACCGGGTGTGATAACACATATCATGTTACTATGACTCGCGACCTCCGTTCAGAGATCCGGCAACGCCGGCCGTTCCAGAGCCGTGAGCAGGAGGCGCACCTCAACATCGTGCGGACGGCAGCGGTGCTCAGCGACGACTTCGAGCAGGTGCTGAAGCCGTCGGGGATCACCCTCACCCAGTACAACGTGCTGCGCATCCTGCGGGGGGCGGAGCCCCAGGGGCTCTGCCGCAACGAGGTGCGTGACCGTCTGCTGACCCGAATGCCGGACGTCACCCGCCTCCTCGACCGCATGGAGAGCGCGGGGCTCGTGGTCCGGGCGCGCGACACCGAGGATCGTCGCCTGGTCACCACCCGCATCACCGATGAGGGCCGCAGGCTTCTCGACGACCTGGAGCCGCTGGTTGCGGAGGAGCACAGCCGTCGGTTCAGCCAGCTCGACGAGACGCAGCTCGCGACGCTGATCGACCTGCTCGGTCTGGTCCGCGAGTCTTCCTGATCCACCCGCGCTTTCTTGCGTGGAAATGGGTGTTGGCACACCGAATGGTGCAACATCGAGACCCCGACCGGAGACCTGACTATGTCGCTCTTTGCTGCTGCTTCGGCCCGTCAGATCAACCTGGGCCTAGCCATCCTGCGCGTCGTCGTCGGCGTGATCTTCCTCGCCCACGGCGCGCAGAAGCTGTTCGTCTACGGCTTCGCCGGCGTGACGGGCGCCTTCGGCGGGATGGGGATCCCCCTGCCTGGAGTGGTGGGGCCGCTCGTCGCCCTGCTCGAGTTCTTCGGAGGGATCGCGCTGGTCGCCGGCCTGCTGACGCGGCTCGCCGCTCTCGGGCTCGCCTTCAACATGCTGGGCGCGATCCTGTTCGTGCACCTCGGCGCCGGGTTCTTCCTGCCGGACGGCTACGAGTTCGCGCTTTCGCTCCTGGGTTCGTCCGTGCTTCTCGTGTTCGCCGGCGCGGGTGCCTATTCCGTGGATGCGCGGATTGACGCTCGCGGCGGCGCCGATTCGGTGACCACGTCCGAGCGTCGGGCCCCGGACCCCCGCCGCGCGGCATGACGCGCCCGGTCGGGCGGCGCGGCGCTCGTCGCCGTGTCGCCCAGGGTGCTCGCGCAGTCCTTCGTTCCAGAGAGAGAGATCATGGGAGCCACCACGCACGACATCTCCGGCACTGCTGCCGGCGCCCAGCCGGCGACGCCCGGCAGCTACGGCATACCGCCGCGGGGCCGCCGCCTGCCCGACGAGACGCATCTCGGGCCCGTGCGACTCCAGGTCGCGAACATGCAGCGATCGCTGTCCTTCTATCAGGAGGTGCTCGGGCTGCGCACGATGGCACGTGAGGGGGCCCGCGCCTCGCTGGGAGCGCACGGAGACGACCGGGTGCTGGTGGAGCTCAACGAGCGCCCCGGCGCGCGGTCCGCCGGTCGCGGCGGCCGCCTTGGGCTGTACCATTTCGCGATCCTGCTCCCCGACCGCGCGTCTCTCGGCCGCTTCGTCCGGCACCTCGCTGGAATCGGGGTGCAGCCGGGCGCCGGTGACCACCTGGTCAGTGAGGCGCTCTACCTGCACGACCCTGACGGTCTCGGCATCGAAGTCTATGCGGACCGGCCCCGCAGCACCTGGCGTCGCGTCGACCGGGAACTGATGCTCGCCACGGATCCGGTGGACGTCGCTGGCCTGGTACGCGCCGCTGGCGACACGCAGTGGAGCGGGATGCCGGCGGGCACGGTGATCGGACACGTGCACCTGCACGTCGGGGACCTCGAAGAGGGGGCGGCGTTCTTTTCCGACGCGCTCGGCTTCGACCGCATCACCTGGAGCTACCCGGGCGCGCTCTTCCTCGGTGCGGGCGGCTACCACCACCACCTGGGAACGAACACCTGGGCAGGCTCCGGCGCGCTGCCGGCAGGTGCCGACGACGCGCGACTGCTGGAATGGACGATCGAGCTGCCGGACACGGAGAGCGTGGGAAAGGTCGCCCAGAGCCTCTCCGAGGCGGGGTACCCGGCGGTGGGAGTATCTGCCGCCGAGATCGTGACGCAAGATCCCTGGGGTACGCACGTCCGGCTGCGCGTCGCGCAGGCGTCGGGACGGGAGGGCTGACCGACGAAGGCTTGCTTCGTTCACCGGCCCCTCGTCCGTCCACCGGCATTGACGCCCCGGAGCCGGCGGCGACCTCTCGGCCGATCGTTTAGTGCTGAACCGTTGGCCCCTGCGGCTCGTGCAACCCGGTCTTCCCGGTGGCTCTTTCCCTTTCGGTGCTCGACGTCGTTCCCGTGGGGCGGGCCTTCCCTTGCGAAGGGCCGCCCCGCTCCCTAGTCTCCCCAGTGTCCCCCGAACCAGAGCGGTCAAAGTGGACAGGGCTCCGAGGAGCGCCCTGAGCTCGTCTACGAGCGCGGTCCCCTGCGGCCGGTGCGCGTGGAGGACCTTCGCGCGTTCATGAAGGAGTTCGTGGACCGGACCTCGCTCCGCCATGCCGCGGCGGTCACCGACCTGGGGCACGAGGCGATCCGCAAGTTCGTGGAGGGGAGCACGGAGAAGCCGCACCCGCGCTCGATCCGGGCGTTCACCGGCCTGTACTGGCGCGAGCGCGGGCTGGTGTTCGTGGCGGAGGCGGGTGGCTCCGAGGCCCCGGTGTTCTGGGCGTCCGAGCTGCGGGCCGTCTTCCCCGGCGGGAAGGCGCAGGCCCTGGCCGACGTGCGAAAGGTGTTCGAGCTGGCGGGGCGCTTCCCGGACGAGCTCCCGGACACCGCCCCCGGTGCCGAGCGCTGGCTCGTCCGACTGGTGGACGCGGAGTACCGCAACGAGATGCCGTACCGGCGGCCACGGCGGCGGGGCGGGCGGGGGAGGCCCGGGCCGAAGGATGGGGGCGGGGAAGAGAAGGGGTGATCGCGGGTGGATGATGCGCGAGGCGGGGGGGGGGGG